>NZ_JAYFEQ010000585.1:0-238 GCF_055795085.1 Phormidium sp. CCY1219
CGTTGCAACAACTCTTCGCGAGAAAGGGTCAGCAACAGACGGGTTAACTCCTGGGTTGGTAACTGCAACAGTGGCTCGATTACTGATGATAATTCATTATCCATCTGGCCAAATCGAACCTGGAGCAAGTTTTCTATCATTTGTCTGCGTCCTTCTTGCAATCCTTCTTGGCGTCCTTCTTGCAGTCCTTCTTGGCGTCCTTCTTGTACGGCTTCTTCTCGCCAACGCAAATAAGCAG
>NZ_JAYFEQ010000586.1:0-12199 GCF_055795085.1 Phormidium sp. CCY1219
TGATTCAAAAAGTGGGGTTGGGCGAGGATATGATACCCCATCATATCCGAGGGGTCGCCTCACTCAAAAACGCGAAAGCCAGATCTCAAAGGTCTCGGCCCAGAAGCCCGCGCCGTACCGCCTAAGCGGTCGGCGTCGGGAGTACGTCACGCATCACCCGAGTGGGGCATTTGCCATCATTGACAAATCAACCCGAATTGGGAGCATGACGGGAGAGGATAGGGGAATGGAGAGTCCCTAACCCTCGAAAAGCGCCGACCCAGCAAGCAGCGATCGCGCGCTTTCCCGGAGTCAGGTCTGCGATCGATAAAAACGCGATCGCCCGCACCGGAGAGCCTCCCCAGCCTCCACCCGGAATGCTGGACACAAAAAAGCCTAATGACCTCTGGCACTAGCCTCTCCCAGATGCGATGTACTGGGATTTAATCGGCTATGCGCCCATCTCGAACTGACAATCGATCCATTTCACAATAGGAGAGTGTGGTGAATTTCGGACGTGTGCTCACCGCAATGATTACGCCGTTTTCAGAAGACGGCAGCTTAAACTTAGCCGTGGCAGAAAAGCTAGCCGCGCATTTAGCCAATAGCGGCACCGATGCCGTGGTGGTTTGTGGGACCACAGGCGAGTCCCCCACCTTAACCTGGGATGAAGAACACGAATTATTTCAGGTGGTGAAAAAAGCCGTGACGGGGAAAGCGAAAGTCATCGCCGGAACCGGGTCGAATTCTACTCGCGAGAGCATCGCAGCCACCCAAAAAGCTGCTAAACTAGGAGTAGATGGATCGTTACAAGTTGTTCCGTATTACAACAAGCCGCCACAAGAAGGAATGTATCGGCATTTTAAAGCGATCGCCGAAAGCAACCCAGACATGCCACTGATGCTTTATAACATCCCCGGTCGCACCGGACAGAATTTGCTACCGGAAACAGTGGCGCGTCTGGCAGAAATTCCCAACATTGTGGCCATCAAGGAAGCCACCGGCAGCACGGATCAAGCCAGTCAGGTGCGACGGCTAACGCCCCCGGATTTTACGATGTATTCTGGAGATGATTCGATGACCCTGCCCCTACTGTCGGTTGGGGGGTCTGGAGTAGTCAGCGTCGCCTCTCATTTGGTGGGAGAGCAACTGCAAGAAATGGTGCAAGCCTTTGAAGGGGGTTCCCCGCAAAAGGCCACGGAAATCCACTTAAAGCTTTTGCCTTTATTTAAAGCCCTGTTTGCCACCACCAATCCCATTCCCCTGAAATATGCCCTCAAACTTCAAGGGTGGGATGTGGGATCTCCTCGCCTACCGCTGTGTGATGCCTCTGATGAGGTGAAGAGCAAAGTCAAAGCGGTAATGGAAGAACTCAACCTACTGTAGGTTTCCTGGGGAGAGAGTCCCGGTCATGGGTCAGGAGTGGCGATCGCACAAATCCGGTCGCCGATGACCCATGACCTATCAAAAATAACCATTAATTGAGTTGTCACAATTGCTCAGTACATTAACAACGGAAAACACATGAGTAAAAAAGGATCTTCCCCCGCCCTCAAAATTATTCCCTTGGGTGGGCTGCATGAAATTGGTAAAAATACTTGCGTCTTCGAGATTAACGACGAAATCCTCTTGTTAGATGCAGGACTGGCATTTCCCACCGATGGAATGCATGGCGTCAATATCGTCCTGCCAGACATGACCTACTTGCGGGAAAATCGCCATAAAATCAAAGGCATGATCGTCACCCACGGTCACGAAGACCACATTGGCGGGATTCCCTTTCACTTAAAACAATTTGATATTCCCACCATCTACGGTCCGAGATTGGCAATGAATTTGCTCGAAGGCAAATTAGAAGAAGCTGGCGTGGCCGATCGCACCGAACTGCGAAGAGTAGGTCCGCGCGAAATCGTGCGCTTGGGCAAATCATTTTTAGTCGAATACATTCGCAATACCCACTCGATCGCCGATAGCTTCACCGTTGCCATTCACACCCCCGTAGGCGTGGTCATCCACAGCGGCGACTTCAAAATCGACCATACCCCAGTAGATGGCGAACATTATGACTTGCAAAAGCTCGCCGAACATGGGGAAAAAGGCGTGCTGTGCTTGATGAGCGACTCCACAAATGCCGAGGTTCCCGGATTTACGCCCTCAGAAAGTTCTGTATATCCCAATCTCGATCGCATCTTCTCGCAAGCCCCCGGTCGCTTGCTGGTGACCACCTTTGCCTCTTCGATTCACCGCTTGAACATCATTTTGCAACTAGCGAAAAAGCAAGATCGGGTGGTGTCTGTGGTCGGTCGCTCCATGCTCAACGCGATCGCCCACGCCCGCAACTTGGGCTATATCAAGTGCGAGGACAGCCTGTTCCGACCCCTGCACGCCATCCGCTCCCTGCCCGAAGAGAAAGTCCTGATTCTGACCACCGGCTCTCAAGGCGAACCCATGTCCGCCCTGACTCGAATCGCCAACGGCGAACACCGGAAAATCAAAATCCGTCAGGGAGATACCGTGGTCTTCTCCGCCAATCCGATTCCCGGCAATACCATCGCCGTGGTCAATACCATCGATAAGCTGATGATGCAGGGCGCAAACGTGATCTACGGACGCCATCAGGGCATTCACGTCTCCGGACATGGCTCTCAAGAAGACCACAAGCTGATGCTCGCTCTCACTCGTCCGAAGTTCTTCCTCCCAATTCACGGGGAACACCGCATGCTAGTGCAACATGCCAAAACCGCTGAAAGCATGGGCATCCCCGGCGAAAATATTCGGGTAATCGATAATGGGGATGTGATAGAATTGACCCCCGATAGCATCGAGGTGGTGGATAAAGTGCCCTCCGGTATCGAATTGGTGGATTCCTCGCGATCGGGCTTGGTGAAAGATGAAGTGCTCAAGGAACGTCAGCGATTGGCAGAAGATGGCGTGATTACCGTGGCGGCGGCGATCGGCTTCAATGGCAAACTCGTCGCCGAACCCTCCGTACACCTGCGCGGCGTGGTCTCCTCCATCGAACGGGAACAGCTCCAAAAATGGGTCTGCGAAACCATTGAAGATTGTCTGAGCGATCGCTGGACCGAATTTGCCAAGTCTTTTGGCGATGGCGAAGTCGATGTGGACTGGACCGGTCTGCAAACTCAACTCGAACGGGATCTCAAGCGGATGTTGCGCCGCGAACTGCAAACCAATCCCTTATTGGTCTTGTTGATGCAAACGCCCAAAGAACCCGTGAAATCAGCCACCACCGGACGTCGTCGCACGCGATCGACCGCCAAAGTCGCGTCCTAATCCTTCGCGATTTCACACCCTACCCCTACAGGGAAACTCCGCCCGCCCGAGGCGATTTTTTCCCTGTAGGGGCTTTTTTCCTCAAACAAAAAAATAACCCTAACTGGCTAGGGTTATCCTTTATTTGCCAACTCAATGGCATGTGATTAAGTTTCATATTCTGCGAGGGGAAATTTGATTTGACTCCGTATTCCGACGCTATTTTTTAATTTTTTTATGTCCTTTCTCTCCTTTTAAGGTAGCTTGGAGTTTATTGTGAACTGCTCGATAAACCACATGATAGCCGACCTCGATGCCACATTCTTCTTTCAGCCACATCTGAATTTCCCCATAACTATTAAATCCGTCGCATTCTTGCAGTTGTCGCGCGAGTTGCTTCATCACTTCCGGTGGAATTGCCGGTTTTTTGCCCGGATTTTTATACTGCTTCAGCAAGCCTGACAATCCATCTTTTTTGTACTTTTGGAACCAGCGATAAATCGTGGAGGTATCACGCACTAGCACAGCGGATAACTCTTGGAGCGTGGTGATAGTTCCGCTTTTGAGTAAATAAAGCGCTTGCAGTCTTTCTTTGCTGTAAACGCTGGTCTGCTTCTCCAAGAGTATTTTCAGTTCTTCTGCTGATTCTGTTATTTCTAGCTTTAAATTTCTTCCCATTTGAAAAGATTTCCAATTCAGCCCTATGCGTTAATTTCATGCAGGAACATACTAAAATTGTATCAACAGCCTAGCTCAGCGACTCCGGATCGTCAAGAGCGCAAGCGGTGAATGGAGAATGCAGAAATAAAACGTAAAAGAGCAACTGGGAAGAGTGGATGAGCGTAAGCGGCAAATTTCCCATTTTTCATCTAACCCTAGCCCGGAAAGAGTATGATGAAATACAGTGAAAAAAGAAGCGGGAGCGATTCTATGGGTCATCCGGGAACCGATTCGGGGGAAGTGGAATTCCCCGATCGCTGGAACTATGAAGCCACAGTGGCGCAAATCGAAGCGATTATCGATCGCGTAGAATCTGGCGAACTCGAACTCGCCGAGGTATTCGACCAATTTTATGCGGCGGTAGAATATTTACAACAATGCGAAACCTTTCTCGCCCAACGAGAACAACAGATGAACATTACCATCGAGACCCTCAATGATGGAGGGTTTGACTTTTGAATTAGCCGATTTCGAGGGCGATCGCCACTTTCCCATTCCCCGGCGATCGCCTGCCAATCGCGCCCGGTTAAGCAATACTGCCCCGTTTCCGGGTCTCCTTATAAGAGGTACTCACATTTTGCAACCCAGCTTGAATCATCTGCTGTTCGAGTAAGGCAAAGAAATGGGCGCGATCGCTTCCGCGTACCACCGCTTGATTGTGCGCCTCCGCCAAAGCCACCGGATACCCATACCCTTTTTGCACCTGCGCCAACACCAGACTCAACGCCGAATCCAGCAGGGTTGGATCTTGCGCCACCCAAGCAGGCATATCCACGCGGGCAATTTCCGGGCCGACATGAAGATAACAAAAATAAACCTGATGTGCGGCATCATACAAGTCCAAAATCCGGGCACAACTGCGCCAGAGGGGACTGCGCTGCCCCGGTTCCAACAGGGAGGCCCAAAAGGTGGTATCGCGCAAGGGGTCAAACAGCTGACAAGGAGCCTTGCGATCGTAAGGGCGACTCACCTTATCCGCTTCCAAAGGACAATGGGTAAAACAATCGGGATGTTCGTAGGGACAAGCTTGCAAGCGCAAAAAACTGAGGGCTTCACTGCTGCGAGACGCGCTGAGATACCCGACAATCGGAACCCCCCACTCGCGCATCTGTTCCCATGCTTCAAAAATCGCATCGAGAATGAGCTGACGCGCATCGGTGGGTAAGGGTTCTAAAAACCAGTAAATCAACGATCCATCCACCATTGCTAAAATCGGCGCTTCCGGGTGGGCGATTTGACCGCTACCGGGAGTTCGCAAGTCGCGGGCTAAATGTGCCAATGCTGCGGCTTCCGAAACCGCCCGCCGATAGCTCATCCACTCTTCAGTTTTTATCCCCCACTGGCGCGACACGTACAGGTCTTCGGGTTTGTAAAACACTTCCGGTATGCTCTCTAATGATGCCATCCGACTTTGACCGTAGTGCAACACTACTCGTCCGACATTGATTAAATAGCAATAGGCAATTTCGTGATGGGAAGGGGCGATTTGAGAACCATCGGTAGCAATCACGGTTTGCACTTGGGGTGGCTGGGAGATGAATGGACGCAGGTTGAGCGGTTCTACGGGAATGGCGGGGGTAAATGCCATGCGATCGCGCCAGTTTTGGCGCTGTTCGACTAAATGCCCCTGTTGCGATCGCGCCTGTTTTATCAATTCCTGCGCCACTTCTAATCGCTGATGGGCTTCTTTTGCTTCTTTCGCCAAATGTTCGCTAATCCCTTGCATTTGGCGGGCAATTTTGGTTAAATCCAGCATACTATCCCCTTGGTGGTGACAACCCACCGCTTTTGTTCGTTCTTTCCGGTGCTAATTTTACCCTTTCCCTCCTCAAGCTGGGGCAATACACCTCAATTCACTGCTTTCTTTGTCGCGTTTCTTATGGTATAATAAAAAATTGCGCTGCCAAAATTAGGCAATTCAATTAACTACCGTAGAGACGCGCTCGAACCGCCTATGCGATCGCGACCTGCCCGACCCTACTGTGGAAGAATTATACCGAATCCGGGATATTGCTGCATTGTTCCTGTGGGAAAAACGGTATTTCCCCGGTTTTTTCCCCAT
The DNA here is from genome assembly GCF_055795085.1 of Phormidium sp. CCY1219. Taxonomy (NCBI): domain Bacteria; kingdom Bacillati; phylum Cyanobacteriota; class Cyanophyceae; order Oscillatoriales; family Oscillatoriaceae; genus Phormidium; species Phormidium sp. CCY1219. The sequence continues at coordinate 6,035 of NZ_JAYFEQ010000586.1, forward strand.
TGACCGATTGACGAATAGCCGATCGCCTCGGATTTCACATGCGTTTATCAATCATGTCAGCCAACAAGGCAAACATAGCGGTTTGTGTAGCAGCAATCAACAGCAGCAGGGTTCTGTCGGTTAAATCTTCTCGCACAAAGATATCTTGAATCAACGTCAAGCAAAAGCCGGCGAAAAAGATTCCAGCAATGGGTAAAAAGACGCGAATGGGAGCGAAATAAAGACCGGTTCGCAAGATTAACTGGACGAATCGTAACGTATCGCGGATGGGTTTGATTTTGCTTTTGCCTTGGCGAGGGTGATAGTCAATCGGTTCGTAGCGAACCACATAATTATTGTTTAGCATTGCCACGGTAATGGTGGTGGTAAAGCTAAAGGTATCGGGCAAAATTTTGAGAAACTGTTCGACGACGCTTTTATGAAACACGCGCAGACCACTGTTGAGGTCTGGAATGCGACTGTTGGTAATCCATTGCGCAAAGCGAACGAGAAACCACTTGGGAATTTTCCGCAACGTTGGGTAGCGCACGTTAGCGCCGATGCGCGCGCCGACTACCATATCCGCATCTTGGGTTAAGGCGACGAGTTGGGGGAGGATGGCGGTGGGATAAGTACCATCTGCATCGGCGATCGCAATTAACGGATAGGTGGCATGTCGAATCCCGGTTTTCAGCGCCGCACCATATCCGCGATTGTTGCGATGTTCGATCGCTTTAATATCCGGTCGCGATCGCAAAATTTCCCGGGTGCGGTCTGTGGACCCATCGTTGACCACGATAACCTCATAGGTACAACCGGAAGCGGTTAGATTTTTCTGTAGCTCATCTAATGTGGGTGCAATGCCTTTTTCTTCGTTATAAACCGGAATAACAACGGAAAAAGGCGGCACCAAGAACTCCGTTGTGGAGAGGAGGGGAGAGGTTTCCTCCAGAAATTCCTTGCTGTCTTTCTTCATGGGGTTGGGGTGGAGAGCGATCGCGGTAGATATAGAGTTGCATTCACGCCCTCGTCACGACTTTTCGGTGCTTTTTCAGTTCAATTTGCTAGGGGTTAGCAATTTGGGGGAGAAACTGATTTAATGCCCAAACCGGATCGATCGGCGGCGGAAGAATTGCCGCACCGAAACCCTCCGCATTGCCGATTTAAGGCCAATCGGAGAAATCCCGGGCAAACTCCTCGAGGGACAATAGCTTGATGTGGGAATTTTCTACGGCTAAAGCGCGATCGTCGGGAGTATTGTAGCCCCAATCGGCCAGATAGAGGCGTACCGGTTGCAAATCCGGCTGTTTTTCCACCGATTCTAGAGTTTTTAGCCGATCTTCCACAAACCAGATCTCCGGGGTGGGGGTTGTGCTACCCAATAGTTCTCGCAGGATTTGGTATTTGGGACGCTCGACATTTTTGCCATAGATCGCGTTTTCGGGAAGTTCCACGCCTTGTTGGGCGAGGAGCGATCGCACGAAGCGTTCTTCTTTGGTGGTGACGACGCCGACGCGAACCGAACTAGCAAGAGCTTGTTGGATGCGGGCGATCGCCCCGGGATAAAAGCGATGCAGACTCAGCCATTCGTTTAAATTCGAGTTAATCCACTCATCGCGGACGCCATCCACGCGATCGCTGACCTCAGCCGGATCCAATCGGGCCTCGGCGACGATTTCCCGACGCACTGCCGGCCACTCATCCCGAACCTTTTCTTCCGGAATGCCCCGCAAGAGCGCTCTGAGAACCACCGGCATCTCCCACCCGGTTTCGATAACAGGTCGCAGGCGGTAGAAACTGGAGGCTAAATTCTCCGGTGGCGTCGGATCTGTGTTGGGCCACATCTGGCAATAAGCACGCCAGGTGGTTTGGAAATATTCAATCAACCCGTCACAGATGACGCCATCAAAATCAAGAGCCAGAATCGTCGGATGCTTTGGTGACATGGTTTAGGGGAGCAGTTTACCGCTCAATTGTCCCACAAATTGCATTGAATGACATTGGTTAATGACCAATGACCAATAACAAAGGACCAACACAGAACCCCGCTGATTTGAAACCAGCGGGGTTCTTGCAGATGTTGTATGAGTTGTGAAAGAATCCTACCGATAAATTGGATAGGATTGCCAGTTCGTGGAACTGGGGCGGAAGGATTCGAACCTCCGAATGCCTGGACCAAAACCAGGTGCCTTACCGCTTGGCGACGCCCCATCGCTTAACCTTCATCATAATAACCTCTACCCCTAGGGATTTGTCAAGGGGTTTGGCAAATTTTTTTTAATTTTTTTGGGATATAGCTGGAAACTCTTGCTGGTAGGGGAATTCGGGAGACGAGGGGCGGGGAGGGAAAAGAGAATCAGGCGCACCAACTGGCCAACTGGGGTTGCTTAACGGGAATAGAAATGTAGAAGGTGGTACCTTCTCCGGGTTCGGATTCGCACTTGAGGATACCGCCATGTTTTTCCACAACGATTTTATAGCTAATCGAGAGACCCAGGCCGGTGCCTTTGCCCACGGGTTTGGTGGTGAAGAAGGGGTCAAACAGGTGTTTTTTGACGTCTTCGCTCATTCCCGGGCCGTTATCTTGAATGCGAATAGCCACGTGGGAGGGTTTGGCTTGGGCGTCGGTTTTGGCGACTTCGGTGTGGATGGTGATGATATGGGGATTGGGTTGATTTTCCAGGGCGTCCATTGCATTAGCGAGGATGTTCATAAACACCTGATTGAGTTGGCCGGCGTAACATTCGACGCGAGGCAGATTGGCGTAGTCTTTAATAATTTCGATGCCTTTATCTTTGCCTTTGGGTTTGGCGCGGTTGTGCAGGATGAGCAGGGTGTTATCAATGCCTTCGTGGATATCCACCGGTTTCATTTCTGCTTCATCGAGACGGGAGAAGTTCCGCAAGGAGACGACGATTTGGCGGATGCGATCGGCACCCATTTGCATGGAGGCGAGGATTTTGGGTAAATCTTCCAGGAGGAATTCCAGGTCGATATCTTCGGCGACTTCTTGAACTTCCTCAGCCGGTTCGGGATAATGCTGTTGATAGACTTCGATCAGGTGGAGCAAGTCTTGGGTGTAATTGTTGGCGTGGACTAAGTTGCCGGTGATGAAGTTAACGGGGTTGTTGATTTCGTGGGCGATGCCGGCCACCATTTGGCCGAGACTGGACATTTTCTCGGTTTGGATTAATTGGGCTTGAGTTTGTTTGAGATTTTGCAGGGCGACGCTGAGTTGTTGGGCTTGAGTTTGGGCGGCGAGGGCGGCGGCGTGAGTTTGGGCATAGAGTTCGGCTTGGTCGATCGCCAATGCGAGTTGGTCTACCACTCCTTGTAGCAGTTCCACTTCGCTATCACTCCAGGGGCGGCGGGTGTTGTGGCTGCAAACCACGGCACCGAGTTGACCCGATCGCGTTTCCAGGGGTAGCAGCAGAACGGAGGCGATCTGCATGTCGCGAATCAGCGATCGCGTGTTGTCATCGACTTTCACCGCCGTGTTGATGTCGTCTACCCGTAACGATTGTAAATTGCGGATTCTCGCGGCCAAAGGACCGCTTTGGGCGGGGGGATATTCGCACAATAGACTGGGAACCTCGGCATTGCGGGATTCGTGGGTGACGGTTAAGCTCGCCTGCACTGGATTGGGAAGGTACCATAAAAAGTGACATCTGTCAATCTGCAATAAACTGCGGATTTCTTGGACGGCGGTTTCGAGAATGGTATCCAAGTCCAAGGAGTTGCGAATCTGGCTAGCGAGACGGAAGAGCAAGCCTTCGCGGCGGGACAGCAGGGCTTCTCTAGCCCAGGCGCGATCGACGGCGACGGCGATGCTATTGGCGACCCATCCCAATAAACTTTGCACTCTTGGGCTGAGGGTGTGGTGAGAGAAGACGGCGATCGCGCCGACTAAGCGATCGTCTACAATCAGCGGTAGGGCGACAAAATTGGCGTCGAGACAACAGCTATCCACAAACAGTTCTTCTGTGGTATCCCCCGGGCTGGATAAGTGCCCGCAATAGGACTGACGAGTTTGTGCCAGAGTCCCGAGGGGCGGCACTCCCAGCGACACCCGTTCTGGAAAACGTTCGCGATCGAACGGTTCCCCGGCGCTGGCGTGTAGTTCCAGTTGTTGGAAGGCGGGATTTAAAATCCAAATGCTGGCGGAAGCCACATCCAGATGGACGATCGCTGCATTCATGCAGTGTTGCAGCAGGTCGGACAAGCTTCCGCCTTGGGCTAATATTAACCCCATTTCCGCACTAAAGGCGGATAAATGGGTGGATTCTTGCTCGACCCTTTTGGCCTGTTTCAGGGGAGTCACATCTTGGAAGTAAACGGATAATCGGTTGGGTTGGGGATAGGCAGTCATCTTCAACCAAATTTGGGCGGATGTATCGTACAGTTCCAGTTGCGCGATCGCGCCATCGCTGATGGCGCGATCGTATTTCTCAGCGCTAGAGGCTTGCCATTGCGGGAACTCGGACCAGATATTTTTCCCCAGCAATTCCTCTCGGCTGCGCGATAAAATTTCTTCGGCCCGAGAGTTAAGCTTGATAAAGTTCCCCTCGGGGTCTAAGGCAAAATACCCCTCGTTGAGGCGGTCGAGATCGACGTCGGATTCGGTATCGGTGGCAGGGGTTTCGGTACTGAAGAGAATGCCTTGGATTTCGAGCAACGAACCGTCCGGGTCGAAAATACCGCGCCCGCGATCGCTGACCCATCGCCAGGTTCCATCGGCGTGGCGGATCCGATACTGCACAGCAAAGGGTTGCTGTTGGGCGATCGCACCGTGAATCTCGCTTTCGACTCGTTCTCGATCCTGAGAATGAATCAAGTGGCTATAACTGACCCTGGGGGTGCGTCCGTTGTCCCGAGACTGGCAGAGAAAATCCGATGGGGGATAGCCCACAATTGCGGCAATTACCGGATTGAGAAAAACCCGACAATCTTCCTGACCAACGCCAGGGCAACGATAAGGAGCCATCTGCACTTCGGCGAGCAAGTGGTTTAAAGACTCGTTTTGAGACTCGTTCTGGAACTGATTTTTTGGGGGCAATACTGAGACCTTGCCATCGCGCGGGGTGGGGCGGGCTTCCCGCTGGGGCGATCGCCATCTAGAACGTTCCGTTCTTTGGGAAGGTTCTGGAGTTAGGGGGGCGCTAGGCGTCCGAGGTGAGGGGGGAGTTTCCGACCGAGGGATCGATTCTAACTGCTTGGCGCACAACCGTCCGAGGATTTGCAATCCTTGCAGTTGTTCGCCACTGAGTTCGCGTACCTGGCGATCCATAACGCATAATTTTCCCAGTTTCTCTCCGGCTTGGGTTTTCAGAGGGACTTCGGCATAAAAGCGGATCTCCGGTTCGTCTGGGATTGGGGTTTGGGGGGCCAAGCGCGGATCCGATCGCAGATCGCAAATTTGCATCGGTTCTATGGGGTTATTCCTGTGGGTTTCGCGATCGAGTGTCGCGCAGATTTGCAAGACCCAGGGATTTTCACAGGAAGATAGACCCCGACTCACCACTCCTCCCCTTCCGTTAGCCCGATCGAGACAGATGGCGGCGATCGCCGTATCGCAAGTTTGGGTGGCCAACTGGGTAAACTCCTTCAACTCACTCATTACTTGTGCGTCGATTTGGTTTGACTGAGGCCAGGATTGAATTGTAATGTCTTGTTCGCTTGGCACTGGTGTTTTCATGGGTACGGACGCCTCTCATTTTGAAGCCTGCCAGTCTGGGGACTGGTGCGTGTTTTTCATCGTAGTAGAGCCGAATTTCCGCTTCTGTTTCGATCTTACGTTCCGCAAGCCTCAAGCGATACAGGGGAATTGCGGAGGTCAGCATCCCGTTTTTCTTTCTGCCTGGAATATTGACGATTTACTGGAACTGACGGTGGCACCGATTTTTGGATGCGGCTTCCCCCACCGGGCAGTTCTAGATTAGTTTCTCATCAAATCTTGATTCGCTTTATAGCGGTTCTGGTGTGGGCGAAGTACCAACTTTTTTCTGGATTCGCCCACCTCAAGGGTGGGGACAGATTTGGCCTAGGTACCTCGTCAACTTGCCAAATGCTATGTTATCTATTCTTCCTTATTTTTAAGATTGTTTTTACAGTTTTTTCATCAGAAATTAGGGTTGGTAAGGGGGAGAACGGAAACCCTCGTCATTTATGCGTAGGGAGGAGTTCTCC
>NZ_JAYFEQ010000587.1:0-216 GCF_055795085.1 Phormidium sp. CCY1219
AACATCCGACAATATCAAGTCGGAAAATATAAGACGGGAAAGGACACGCATGGCAATCCGTTAGGTTTCAAAACTATCATCAAACCCAGCAAGAAGGCCATCAAAACCCACTACAAGAAACTAAAAGAGATAGTAGACACCCACAGAGCAGTACCGCAAGTGGCGTTAATAAAACACCTCAACCCGGTCATCAGAGGGTGGAGCAACTACTACTCA
>NZ_JAYFEQ010000588.1:0-387 GCF_055795085.1 Phormidium sp. CCY1219
ATCAATTTACAAAGCTGAACGGTCTGGACAGTCCAAGAAAGCAAGGCATCTTCAAAGACTCCTAAGTAAGTCCTATTACGCAAAGCTCTTAGCGGTACGGAAAGCAACCCAAGACAATCAAGGGAAAAAGACAGCCGGGGTAGATGGAGTAAAATCTCTTAGTCCTAAACAACGGTTTGACTTAACTCAAAAACTTGGGAAAGATTCCAAAGCCCGTGCCTTACGTAGAATATGGATTCCTAAGTCAGGTCGCGATGAAAAGCGTCCTTTAGGGATTCCGACGATAAAGGATAGAGCCGAACAAGCCTTGGTTAAACTGGCACTAAAACCGCAATGGGAAGCTCGATTTGAGGCAGACTCATACGGATTTAGGCCAGGGAGGTCAGC
>NZ_JAYFEQ010000589.1:0-227 GCF_055795085.1 Phormidium sp. CCY1219
TGCGTAAGGCGCGGGCTTTGGATTTCTTCCCTAGTTTTTGGGCTAATTCATGCCGTTGTTCTGGATTCAGAGATTTTTCTCCATCTACTCCGGCTGTCTTTTTACCCTGATTATATTGGGTTACTTTCCTTACCGCCAAGAGCTTCGCGAAATAGGACTTACTTAGGAGTCTTTGAAGATGCCTTGCTTTCTTGGACTGTCCAGACCGTTCAGCTTTGTAAATTGAT
>NZ_JAYFEQ010000590.1:0-201 GCF_055795085.1 Phormidium sp. CCY1219
CACATCATCCCAGAAACCCTAGGTGGAAAGGATGAATACAAAAACCTCCAACTTCTCCATAGACATTGCCACGATGTCAAGACTGCCACCGATGGTAGCCTCGGTACCTATGACAAAGGCCAAGCTGTTGAGTCCCCGGATGAGGTGAAAGTCTCAAGTCCGGTTTTGAAGACGAGTAGTTCTGGTGACGGAATTGCTTAG
>NZ_JAYFEQ010000591.1:0-2568 GCF_055795085.1 Phormidium sp. CCY1219
AACCCAGATCTCAAAGGTCTGGGCGCAGAAGCCCGCGCCGTACCGCCTAAGCGGTCGGCGTCGGGAGTACGTCACAGATCCATCAGGGTAAAAATCGCACCGTGGAAGGGACTCGAACAAGGCGATCGCGTCCTCGGGGTGCTTGCATGTGTGGCGATAAAAATGCTACGATAGAGAAATTAAAAATTCCCCAATCCGCTGGAGGGTGGGTGGGTTGCACTGGTGGTCCCGCCCTGGGCGATCGCGGCCAGGGGGAAAGCCAAAGCGACTAACTGGTGAAGCAAGTGGCATCCAAATAGTCGATGCGAGCCAGGGGGCTGAGGGCGGCGAGTATGTCTTTGCCATAGCTGCGGTGTTGCACCCGGTTATCTAGGAGAGCAACCACGCCGGGTCGCTGACGAACTGGGGCGATCGCCCGTTGCAACTCTTGCAGGCAAGTGGGCAGCAGGTACAAGCGAAACCAATCGAGGCGCTGGCGCTTGTAATGAGCCACCAGACCCGCCACCGCTGGATTTTCTAAAGAAGGAATGGGCAAAGTGGCGATCGCGAGCAACTTTGGCCCAGGTAACTCGGCGTGATAAGTACGCCAAAATTCCCACCCAGTGACTAAAATCCCATTTTCCGACAACTGGGTTTTTTCCACCTGGACGCGAGAGCCGAATTCTGCCGCTAGCATCGCACCGAGGCGAGTTTTCAGGGGCACATCTCCCACCACGATCGCCGTCAAACCGGTCGCCGCCGCACTGACACAGATTAAGGTGCGAATTTCTGCTAATAATGCGCTGACAAATTGTGGAGTATTGGGCAAAGGAAAGCGAGCGGGCAAATACAGGGGAATCACTTCGTTGTGGCGATCGAGGGAAAACTTCACCGTGGTGAGGTCGCCCAATCCCAGTTTTTCGCGGAAAATAGGCGCTTCCGGGTCGAGATCCAAGCCGCCGCCGACGATCGCCACCGGCTGACGTTGCCAGACTTTCTCCAGGGCGGGAGCCACTTCTACCGGACTACAGTACAGAGTAAACTGACCGTGTTGGCGGTCAATCGAGGCCCACAGCAGTCGTTCTGGATTCTGGAGTCCCTGCCAAAATGCCCTCCAATTGTCCGGCACATGGGAGAGGCGATCGCCCTGTGGGGAGTTGCCGTTTTGACTCGCGGTGGCCAAGCAATGGTACAGAGCGGTTAAAATCTCTTGTTCGGGAGCATCGAGCAAGCAACACTCGTAAGGATTCGGGGGATGTTGAAAAATGGCGCGGGTCAGTTGTACCCTGGCATTGCGAATTTCCTCCGCGCGATCGGGACGGGCCACCATGAGCTGGTTCCAGTCCACCGCTTCGATTTCCACTCGGAGCTGTTCGCGAATCCAGGTTTCCAAGTTCTCCGCATCATCGATAATCGTCGGAATACCCAGAGGGATGCTTGAGCATTCCGCAAGGGCATCTTTCAGCCATGCTTGAGGAGAAACCATCAACAGTCCCTCGAAATCATCCCCGGGCCAGCGCAGAAGATCCGAGGAGCTACCCCGATCCCCTTTGCGGATGGGTTTATTCATCTCGATCCACTGCTGTAGTTGAGGGATTTCCACCAACAGCAAGTGCTGTTGCACCGATTCGGGGGCAACTAAAATCACCGGTCCGGACCACATCAATACCGGGGTTAAATAACTGAGGCGATGACGAGCGCGACACCCGACGGAGGGCATTCCGGTTTGAATGAGCGCACTGCGTCCCAGACGCAACGCTCGCGCCACCAGCCGTGCCATTGTTAGATGATGGGGCCAGTAAGGTTCGCCTTGCGATCGCAGGAATGCGCGCAGTTGTTGGTGGACTTCTACTTCAATCACTTGTTCTCTATCGAGGTTTGACGAAAGGCACTCCAATCAGCCTCCCGATTAATGGTGTGGGTAAATTGGTGGTTTCAACTGAGATCTTGCACCAGTTGCAACACCCGGCGTGGGTTTTGAACCGTCCCCTTACCTAGCAAGTCGGTTTAAACCGACTGAAATGCTTTTACTGTAAGCTTCCGAGTCAGTTTTTAACCCCATGCAAGCGATGAGGCTCTAACTTAAGTTTCCGCCGGATCGTGGGGTCTACAAAAGGTTGTTGAGAATGGTGCAAGATTTCAGGCTCCCCGGACTCTGGAGGATATCTTAACCTGCTTTACCTTGAACCCGTCCGGGATAGGGCATCGTGCAGGCGGCGAAGCGTGGTTTGCAAGACCTGAGAATGCACTTTCCTCAAGCGTGGAAATTGCTTCGTGGTTTTGGGCCGAGTATTTTGCTGACGTTGATAGAACCCGAATAGCTCCTCAGCAGGTCCGATCTATTCTTCTATTGCCAGGAAAGACCTTTACGGGGGGCACTTACGCGAGGGAAGCACTGCAAACCTCGAGTTCGCCCTCGGCGTAGTGGTACGCGCCGGTGCAGGTTTCGAGCCATTCGAGCAGTTCGCTATGCACTGCGGCATTGGGATAGATTGGGTAGGGGTAGTTGATTCTGTTAAACTAAGCAATTCCGTCACCAGAACTACTCGTCTTCAAAACCGGACTTGAGACTTTCACCTCATCCGGGGA
>NZ_JAYFEQ010000592.1:0-342 GCF_055795085.1 Phormidium sp. CCY1219
GCTTGCGGATGGTTTCCTACTCAGGTTATCGACCTAATTCCCTGAGAGCGACAACGAGGGTTACTTCGTTCCGAATGCCGATTGTTTGTGTCCTTAGGACGCCACTTTACGCCGGGTTTCTTTTGAGTGTGTGAAAGGTCAACAAGCTACTCGCCTTCCCTTTATCCTTCACCTTTTGGTTCCAGCGTGTCAGTCTATTTTTCGCTGGTTTAAATTATCGACGCTTCGGACGTGGCTTCGTTTTCCTATCCATAGACACTTGCTCAATGGAGTACCTGCTTAGACTCAGGTTTAACCACCTTTCCTCCCCGCTTCACGGATTGATGACCAGTCGCTACCGTG
>NZ_JAYFEQ010000593.1:0-3736 GCF_055795085.1 Phormidium sp. CCY1219
TTTGGAGACAACCATATCTCTATGTGCAGGGGCAACCGAACCCGCTGCACACCCAATTCTCAATATAGTTTTGACGGGGGCTAAAGCCGCACCTTCGTTTTTCCTCCCCCGGCTAAAGCACGGGGGTTTCCAAACGTATCGGAGGTGATCGTGAATCTATCAAAACCAAAGTAGGACAACAGAGGCAGTATCCGTGAAACCCATTCGATCCTTAGAAGATGCGCTCAATCGCTGTCAAACCCTTGGGATGAGGCTTTCGCGTCAGCGTCGTTTCATCCTAGAGTTGCTGTGGGAAGCGCAAGAACATTTATCCGCGCGCGAAATTTACGACCGATTGAACTTTGCCGGCAAAGACATCGGTCATACCTCCGTTTACCAGAACCTAGAAGCGCTTTCGCGCCAAGGGATTATCGAATGCATCGAGCGTTCTGACGGAAGACTCTACGGAAATATTAGCTCCTCCCACAGTCACATCAACTGCGTAGACACCAATCAACTGCTCGACGTGTATGTAGAACTTCCCCAAGAAATCATCGATCGCGTGCAAGCCGAAACAGGGATCCAGATTGTAGACTATCAGATTAATTTTTATGGATATCGAAACGCCGAATCCGATGAGGGGAAATACCCTCCCTCGAGACCGACAGCTTCCGCATCAGAATTGAAGGAATTAGAGGATGAGGGAGAAGCCCGAAGCCATGCTAACAGCAATCATCCCGGGGGAGAAGAGCAGTGAAGGTCAATGGTGGAAGGCCCGATGGCTGCCGCTTCAGCCCACAGTCAAATGCGGGAGGGAAAAGCCATGAAATCGGTTTTTGTTGGCTCGGAGACTTGCCAAGCGGGAGGATCGGGTGCGACTCTGGAATGAGTCGATCCATTGAGGAGGGTCGAAACCCGGTGATAGATCCGCAAGACCCCTTGCCCTCCAACGGCGAAAGGCTTAAAATCGCGCTCGCATCCCTAACCGAAGGCAGCGCGCCTCGGTTCACTGGCGCGGGGGCGATCGCCATGACCTTGCCAGGAGGAAAGTTCCCCCGAGATAAGGGACAAATTCCACCTTTGCAAGCGGAAACTCTAAAATTGGGCGTGAAGCATTACCCATGAAGACCAAAGATCCACTTGAATGTGGTTTGCGAGAATTTTCACATGCCAGGTAATTGTCGAAAATTATCGAGCATGGGGTACGGAAGGCTCTAACATTGGGTAGCGCTGTAGTGAAATTGCACTGTAAATCGCCCACAGTGCAAGGAACGAAAGAACCGATAAAAAATGTAGGCACCCTGTCTTCCCGGCATCGAGCCGCCAGAAACCGCCAAATTCCCATTTGGCAGCCAAGGGCTTCTCGATGTTTGCCTTATTTTCTCAAAGAACCGAGAATCTCCTTTAGCCCGAAAGCGAGCCAACCGCTAGCTTTCGACGGATAAGCAAAAACTTCAAAGACTTGTATTCACAAGTCTGCATTGCACGGACAAGCTGAAGCAATGGTGAAAAAAGAATTTGACCAATCCAGTACCCAGCCAGCCCAACGCATCCGCAGACAGCGGGAGGGGCGCATTCGGGCAGTGACCAATAAATTATTTTCTGCTCGGAAATCGCAGCGTCCCCAAGACAAAAAAGGGGCAAGGGCAAATAGCAGTCCAGAAATAGAACCAATTGAGGCATTGCCAGTGACTGGCGCTGACGAAGCGCAGCCAGCAGAAGGCAAGGACGTCGGAGAAAAAACCGAGGAAAAAAAAGGCTCCTTCGCCGCCAAGCCGTTGGCGCAAGCATGGAATAAGAGTCGGCGCATTTTGTGGGGATGGCACGTCCTCTGGCTGAGTCTGATTGTGGCATTTACCAGCGTCGGCACCGTCTCTCTGCGCTGGTTGCTCACCATGCCGCCACCGGTGAACTGCGAGGGACTCACCGTGGGAGCGCCCGATCGCGATCGCCTCTACTGCGCGCAGTCTGCGGCCAAATCCGGGGAATTAGACAAACTGGTAGAAGCCATCGAACTGGTCAATAGTTGGCCGAGCGATCACCCCATGCGCGCCCAAGGAGAAAGACTGCAGGAGGAATGGTCTAAACTGCTGCTCGACATTGCTCGTCAAAAGTTCAGCCAAGGGGACTTAGACGGCGCGATCGCTATTGTGGAAAAAATTCCCGAGTCCAATGCGGTGCGTGCCGAAGCAGATCTGGAGGCGCAAAGTTGGCAGGGAGACTGGGAAAAAGGGGAAGCGATCTACGAGAAAGCCTTGGCGGCATTAAAAGCCAGAAACTGGAACCAAGTGGATGCTCATACCCGAGCGCTGCTGAAACTGGAAAACATCCATTGGCGCTCGACGCGCTATTCTCAAATCAAGCAGCGGATGAAAACCGAAAAGCAGGCATGGGAAAAGCTAGAAGATGCCCGCTACTTGGTGTGGTATAAAACCGCTGAGGAATTTATCCGCGCCATCGATAAAGCGCGACAAATCAATCCCAACACCTATGTCAGCGAAGAAGCTAAAAAGCAGATCGAGCAATGGAGTCGGCAGTTGCTCGATATCGCCAAAGAACGCTTCGAGGAGGGAGAACTCGATGGCGCGATCGCTGCAGCCAAATGGGTACCGCGCGATACCACAGTTTATCGCGAAAGTCAAGACTTAATTCAACTCAGCCAAGCGCAAGCTCTGGTAAAAGACGACAAGCCTAGCGGCCCGATTGGCGAACGGCTCTTGGCATTCCTGGAAGCCTCCGCTACCGCCGACCAAATTCAACCCGACAGCCCCCTGTACAAAAAAGCGCAAGAAAAACAAGCGCGCTGGAAACAATACCAGCAAGACTTGATCCAAGTCCAACTGGCCAATAGTGTGGCGAGTTTCCGTCACCCGCTGCTGATGCGCTTGGCGATCGAGCAAGCACTGATGGTGAAGCCCGATCGCCCCGGACGGATTGACGCCCAAACCGAGATCGCCCGGTGGCGCAAAGAAATCCAAGAAATCGAAGACCGAGGCTATGTGGTGGCGGCACGGGCGATCGCAAACGGCCAAAATCAAAACATTAACGCCTTAAAAAATGCGATCGCTTCGGCCAAAAACGTGGAGATGGGTCGTCCCCTGCGGATCGAGGCCCAAACCCTGATCGCCCAATGGACCAAACAAATCCAACGTCTGGAAGACCAACCCATCCTCGATGAAGCCCAAACCTTAGCCAAAAACGGCAAGCTGAAAGAAGCCGTGACCACCGCAGAAAAAATCGCCGAGGGTCGCGCCCTCTACTCGGAAGCGCAAAACCGCATTTCCGACTGGGTGGCCGAAATCCAAATCGCTGAAGACCGTCCCATCCTCGACGAAGCAGCGTCTCTGGCGGCTCAAGGTCGTCTGGGGGCGGCGATCGAAACCGCCAGTCAAATTGCCTACGGTCGCGCTCTTTATTCCGAAGCCCAAGGGGCGATCGCTCGCTGGGGTGCCCAACTCGACGCTATCTATGCCGCCCGGGAAGCGGAAGCCAGACGCGCCGCCTCTCAAGAACCGGTCTACTACGAAGAACCGGCTCCCTCCTACCAAGAACCGGCCTATCAAGAGCCAACCTCTTACTACCAAGAGCCGGCCTATCAAGAACCGGCTCCCTCCTACCAAGAACCCACTTACTACCAAGAGCCAGAACCGGCGTATCAAGAGCCAGCCCCGGCGTATCAAGAGCCAGCTTCTTACTACCAGGAGCCAGCCCCCTCCTACCAAGAACCCGCCCCCTCCTACCAGGAGCCAGCTTCTTA
>NZ_JAYFEQ010000594.1:0-55702 GCF_055795085.1 Phormidium sp. CCY1219
AATTCATTTTTCATTCATTGACTCTAGGAGGCGGAGCCTCGGGGAGGCGTTCCCAGGCTGAGCCTGGGAACGAGTTAAGGGGTTGGTTAAAGTGCGATTTAAGCGACTTTGAGTTGACGGATGGGAAGTTCAATTACAAACTCAGTGCCTTGTTCCGGTTCGGACAAACAATGAAGTTTTCCCCCATGTTTGTCCACAATAATTTGATGGCTGATTGCCAATCCCAGACCCGTACCTTTGCCCATTGGTTTGGTAGTAAAGAAGGGGTCGAACAGACGAGATTTAACGTCCGGAGGGATACCGCAACCGTTATCGGAAATCGAAATTGCCACGGTGTTCTTGTCAATTGTGGCGCTGCGAATGCGAATGACAGGAAGTGGAGAATGGGGATGAGAGATGGGAGAAGTGAAATCCCGTTTGTGCATTTCCAAGGCATCGATCGCATTAACCAGCAGATTCATAAACACCTGATTGAGTTTGCTGGCGTAGCATTCCACCGGCGGCAATTCGCCATAGTCTTTAATCAATTTAATTTCCGGGCGATTCGGTTTTGCTTTCAGGCGATTTTGCACAATCAGTAAAGTGCTATCAATACCTTCATGGATATCCACACTTTTCATCTGAGATTCATCGAGGCGAGAGAAATTTCGCAAGCTGCGAACGATTTCGCGGATGCGTTGGGTGCCGACTTTCATAGAAGCGAGCAAATTGGGCAAATCTTCGATGATAAAATATAAGTCGTTTTCTTCTGCATGAGCGGAAATCGTGGGAGGTGGGACGGGAATTTCATGGCGATATAACAGGAGGTGTTCGATGAGCTGTTTGATGTATTCGTCTGCATGGGTTAAGTTCCCATGAATGAAGTTAACCGGATTGTTGATTTCGTGGGCAACCCCAGCCACCATCATTCCCAAGCTGGTCATTTTTTCGCTTTGCACCAATTGGGTTTGTGCGGTTTGCAACTCGTGTAAGGTGGTTTCCAAGTGTTGGGTTTTTTGTTGTAGGGATGTAATTAAATCGGTTTTTTCGGCTTGGGTTTGTCGCATCTGCTCTTCGACTTGTTTGCGTTCGGTAATTTCATAGCGAATCGATAAATACTGATAGGGTTTTCCCCGGTCATCTAAAAAGGGCACGATGGTGGTATCGACCCAATAGTAACTGCCATTTTTGGCTTTATTTTTGATTTCCCCTTTCCAAATTTTACCGCGACTGATGGTAGCCCACATCTGCTGGAAAAAGGATTTGGGATGATAGCCAGAGTTGAGGATGCGATGGTTTTTTCCGAGTAATTCCGAGCGAGAGTATTGGGAAATTTCGCAAAATTTGTCGTTGATGTGGGTGATGTTACCTTGGCGATCGGTGACGGCGACGATAGCGGCGCGATCGAGGGCAAATTGAATGTCAGAGAGTTGTTTGAGGGAGTGGCGCAGTTCGGTTTCCATCCGCACGCGCTGGGAAACATCTTCGACAATTCCGAGGGCTAATTGAGGTTCGCCGCGATGGTTGGGAATCATGGAGGCGGTGAGTCTTCCCCAAATTGGCGTGCCATCTTTGCGAATGTAGCGAGTTTCGCTTTGGAAGGAGTTTCGCACGCCGCTGACCATTTCTTGGAAGCGCGATCGCTCGGCGTTTAAATCTTCGGGATGGGTTAATTCATCAAAGCTTAATTGCTGTAGTTCTTGTTCGTTATAGCCGAACATTTCTTGTAAGACGCGGTTGCTTTTGAGGATTTTGCGATCGCCGGGAGTGGCGATCGCCATTCCAATGGCGGCGGTTTCAAAGATGCTGCGATACAGTCGTTCGTTTTCGCAGATGACTTCGGTTTGCTGTTGCTTAAATACGGTAATATCCCGGGCGATCGCCTGAATCGAGTTTTGTTGCGCGAGGGGCGTCGCTTTCCAGGAAAGCCATTTATACGCGCCATCTTTGCATCGACAGCGGTTTTCAAAGGAAATAGAAGTGACGCGATCGGCTAATTTTTGCCATTCCGCAATACTCCACGCCCAGTCTTCCGGATGAATCAATTGGATTAACGGCGTCGCGAGCAGTTCTTCTCGCGTGTACCCTAAGATAATTTCCCAGTTCCCATCCATCCATTTCAGATAGCCATCGAACCCCACTTCCGCACTCAATGTAGGGCTAAAATTTTCTCCTGCTACATGGAGTGGGAATGGAAAATTCTCTTTGCCATTTAAACCTACATTATTTTCGGATTGAAATAAAAACATACTCCCCCATTTCCTTGAATCAGCGATAAGTTAAGTATTTGTTCTTAGGCAAATTGACCGGGCGATCGCTGCTGATGAAAGCAGCTTCTGTGTCAGTTGGTGCTCTCCTTTCCCCCAACTTGCCTTATTTGGAGCGACCCACTGTTTTAGCACCCTTATTTGTCGGCGAGAAATTTTCGCATCCTGCGATCGGATGCCTTTGTTGTGTCGAAATTTACCAACTTATCTGGTAAACTTTTTCTGGAAATAAACCTTGCTTATTTAATTTAATGTATTTCCCCAATCCTCTACTCCTCGGTTTTTTTAACTTTTTCTTAATTTTTTAGCTGTTTCTATGGAGTCGGGGGGTAGCGGTTGGACCAGAGGTCATTTCATAGCTCAGAAAAGCAGTTTTGCCAGAGATGAAAGGGTGAAGCCGGGATAAATAGTGCGGATTCTATATAAACTCTGACGGCAATAAAATAATAAGCGTTGGGTGGAGAGGATTTGCGGAGGATAAAATATAAAAATTGGGTTGGATTTGCATGATAACAGGCGAGAAATTTTCCCCAAGGGGTGGCGATGGATCCGGATAAATCTGCAACGGCGATCGCTCCTCCCCTGGAGTGGGAGGTGGCCCAGTTATGAGAGGGTCTCCTTCCAAGAGGTCGCCTGTTGAGAAATGGGAATTTCGATCGCAAATTCTGCCCCTTGTCCCGGTTCGGAAATGCATTCGATTTTGCCTTGATGTTTTTCCACAATAATTTGATAGCAAACCGACAGTCCCAACCCCGTACCTTTCCCCACCGGTTTAGTGGTAAAAAATGGGTCGAAAAGCCGTTCTTTAACTTGTGGATTCATGCCCGCCCCATTGTCCGCAATTCGGATAACCACGGTATTTTCGTCGATTGATTCCGTGCGAATGCGAATGGTCATTTGGGGTTGGTCATTGGTCATTTGTCCTGGGTCATTTGTCATTGGTGGTTGGTCATTTGGGCATGACTGGGAACCCGTGAAGGAGGACGAATGACCATTGACAAAGGACGAATGACCATTGACAAAGGACGAATGACCATTGACAAAGGACGAATGACTATTGACCGAGGAATCCAAGGCATCGATCGCATTGTTGAGCAGATTGAGAAAGACCTGATTGAGTTGACCGGGATAGCATTCCACTTTAGGTAAATGGCCAAATTCGGTAATAATTTGAATGGCGTTGCGATCGCCGGTGGCGTTGAGACGTCCTTGTAAAATCAGCAAGGTACTTTCAATGCCCTCGTGAATATCGACCCGTTTCATTTCCGCTTCATCCAGGCGGGAAAAGGTTCGCAAACTTCGCACGATTTCGCGGATGCGATCGGTGCCGACTTTCATAGATTTGAGAATTTTTGCCAGGTCTTCGCGGAGAAAATCCAACTCGATATCTTCAGATTTTTGAGCGATAGTCGGTTCGCTGTTGCCATAGAGTTGCTGATAAACTTCTAGCAAACTCAGTAAATCTTTCATGTAATCGCTGACATACCCTAAATTGCCGGAAATAAAATTAACCGGATTGTTAATTTCATGGGCGACGCCGGCCACCATTTGGCCCAAACTGGACATTTTTTCCGATTGAATGAGTTTAGTTTGGGTGCGCTGGAGTTCGGCGAGGGTAGTTTCGAGTTGCTGATTTTTTTGGCGCAATTCTAAGGAAGTGGCATGTAGGGTTTCCACGGTTTGTCGCAGGCGAGTTTCGGCATAGACGCGATCGCTGATATCTCGAGCCACGCCAATTACCCCGATAATATAACCTTGACGCGATCGAAAGACGCTTTTTGTGGTTAAATAAGTCCGGGTTTCCGGTTTGGTTTGCGCTTTGCTGGGCAAGGGTTGGATAACTTCTTCCAGAATTTGGGTTTCGCCTTCAAACATAATGCGGCGGTCATTTTTCATCAGTTGATTGGCGGTTTCTGGCGAAAACAATGCCCGGTCATCTTTGCCGATAATCTCTTCTACGGACTTGCCGATAATGCGAGCGCCTGCGGAATTCATGGTCAGATAGCAGCCTTGCAGGTCTTTTAAAAATATCGGGTCGTCAGTGCCTTCGGTAATTGCAGATAAGAGGTTATAACTTTCGAGCAGTTCTTCTTCGGCGCGTTTGCGTTCGGTAATGTCGCGCACGAATAAAATAAACATTCGGCGTTGAGAGAGGGTGAATTCGCCGATTGCCAATTCGATAGGAAAGGTGGTACCGTTTTTGCGCTGTCCGACGATTTGAGAAGCGTTTTCCCCGGAAGCGGATTGGCGACGATCGAGAGAAAGGTTCAGGTAGGTTTCCAGGTCTTGTTGCGGAAACCAAGGCATCAGAAGGGTGAGGTTTTGTCCGCTTGCGTCGCAGAGTTGATAGCCAAAAAGTTGTAATGCGGTGGTATTGAGCCAGTGAATTCTACCGCGATCGCCGATAGTGATAATGGCATCCGGGGCATTGTCTAAAATAGCGCGATGTTGTTGTTCGTTGTCTTCGAGTTGCTGAATGAGTTTGTGGGTGAGGCGAAAGAATAAAATTGCGCCGATGAATACTACCCAAATGGCAACTCCGACAAACAGAAAGGAGATTTTGAGGAAGGGGGCGCGAATTTCTGCCAGGTCGATTTTCGCCACCACGCCCCAGTTTAATCGGGGGATGGGTTCGTAGGCGGCGAGGACCGCCACGCCGCGATAGTCGAGTCCCACGAAGGTACCCGATCGCCCGGAGAGCGATCGGCGCAGAGATTTAGCGAGGGTAGCATCCCAGGAGAGGGAGGGCAGTGGGGAGGATCCATCGCGGCGATGGGAGAGCAACACCTCGATGCGATCGCCTTGTCGTTCCACCACCATTAATTCTTTGGTTTTGTCGGATCCTTCGCGATGCTGGTAGGCGTCGGTGAGGGTTTGTAAGGTGGTTTCGCGAGTGCCGTTATTGTTGTAAATTGCTTCGACAATTCGCGCTTGGGTTTTCGCTTGTTCCACCAGTCGCGATCGCTGCTGTTCTAAAGTGGTGCGATAAAGCACATAGAGGGTAACGCCGGCGATCGCCATCGCGATCGCGGTGACGTTAACCGTCAGCATCACCAGTCGCTGTCGGCGATCGATGGAATTGCTGTGATTGGCTTTTTGTTCGGTTGCTCTAGCACCCAAAATCCACATGTTGCTTTTAGCCCCTTGTGTTCGTTATGCCGGGGTCTTCCCAGGATGGTGACACTGTTGGTGGTGTATCTAGTTTAGACCCGCTGTGGCTTATCTGTGCGCGCACCCTAGTGATTTAACTGTCAATTAACAGGCAATTTTTCAGCCACATGGCAGATGAAATTTAAGATTTAATTCTTTCAGGTTAACCTATCTTTTCCCTCGGCGATCGCGGTGTCTGGGGATTCCATCTTTTAATCGTTTAGCTAATTCAAATCCTTGACGTTTTGCGGCAATTATGATAATAAATATTGCATGTATTTCTCATAGGCATTAACTCGTTCCCAGACGGTCGCCTGGGAACGCCCCACCCCTGCGCCTCCCCCTCAATACAGGTGCAAAATAATTCGCACACGAACTTATACTTTGTGTATTGTCAATCGCCGCTCACGTGAACCACCACTTCCCGCCCGTGACCCCGGGCGCGATGTTCCCAGAGATAAATGCCCTGCCAGGTGCCCAAAACTAGCTTCCCGCGATCGATGGGGATATGTTCGGAGGTATGGGTCAGGGCGCTGCGAATATGTGCGGGCATATCGTCGGGACCTTCGGTACTGTGCAGGTAGCGGCGGTTTTCCGGCACTAAATCGGCAAAGAAGTTTTCCAAGTCGCGCAGCACATCTGGATCGGCATTTTCTTGAATTAACAAACTAGCAGAGGTATGGCGGACAAAAATCGTACATAGCCCCGTCTGCACTCCGGATTGTGCCACTACATCTTGCACTTTGTTGGTGAATCTACAGAGCGATTTTCCGTTGCTGTTTAGTTTGAGGACTTGTTGGTGATGAGTCATGGCAAAGGTAAACTGTTCAATTAGCACTATCGAACGACAATCTAAACGGGAATGGGGGTTAAAAATAATCCACAACCGCCCGGGCGATCGCTTCGGTACCATCCTTGGCGATCGGATCCGAGTGACGCGGGGGGCGTAAAGGTTCGGCTAAAAAATCCCAATTCCCCTGGAAAAATTCCCGTTCGGTGATAATTCTATGGTAAGCGCTATTTTGAATTCCTTCCAGTAAAATCGGCGATTCTGCAAATCCTTCCCGGGTGAGGGAGATGATGGGCACTTGCAGGCGACAAGCTTCGGAAAAGGTACTAAATCCCGGTTTGGAGACCACTGCGCGACATAAGGGCATAAAATCCACGGGACGAATCGGTTTGAATTCGGCGGGAGGGAAGGGAGAGTGCATGAAGCGATCGCGCACTTTAATGACATTCGGTAAATTCGGGGCGTTTCCATCAAAGGTAATAAACTGCCAATCAGGAAATCGGGTGACATTCTGATAGGGAATTTGGTCTAACCCCAATCCGCCAAAGGTTAGCATCACCGTTTTTTCCCGAGGTGCGGTTATCCTCCAAATCTCTCGCAGTGTTTCCAAATCATATCGCGGGGTTCCGCCGGTTAATCCGGTATCGGTTTGCACCGGAAAAGCGCTCATCGGTTCGTTAAAAGGCAGGCGAAATAAGCGATCGCACTGACTGAAACACGCCCCAATCCAATCTGCCATCTCCGCAAATTCTCCGCCCCACGGACGATAAATAAAATCCCAGCCAAAATTGCCGATCGCCCAACAAGGAATCCCTGCCGTTTTCGCAATCGGTGCTGCTAGGGGCGGAATATCCGCTAACATCAACCCCACGCGATTCAACTGAATAAAACTCACCTCGCCGGCAATTATTCCATTTTGTCGCTGACGAATTTCTTTGAGTTTTTCTAATGTAGCTTCCCGGTTCATCTTCAAGCTATCCGATTGAATCACCCCCACATCAAATGCCCGAGGACGGAGGATAAACTCACCGAGAATGTAGCTTTCTAACAACCAGCGCGGTGCAGTTGTCACCAAAATTAGCAATATTTCTGGATTGAGTTTTTGAATTTCTGCCGCTACCGATGCAGCACGTACCGCATGACCAAATCCATGATTGGTAATGGCAATATAAATCGCAGGTCGAGACATTCTAGTTATGTTCCTCTGTGGTAATAAAGCTGGCAAATCAGGGCATGTACGGCTGAAATAGGGAAGGGATATTACGGGGGGAAGCGTTCCCAGGCGATTCCTGGGAACGAGGGCGAGGAAGCCACTGAGGCGATCGCTGCGATTTCCGATTCAATTCACCTCACCTTGCATGGCATGGAAAAGCATTTTTCGCCTCAATTTAATACTTCTGACAAAAGTCGGTAATTGCTTCCACTAGCTGCTCGATTTCCGATTCTAAGGTAAAGTAATGAACGCAAGCGCGAACGCAGTCGGGACTAAGAATTGTTCTGACCATGATGCGATATTCTTTTTCTAAAAACTTCACCAATTGCGCGTGAGTTGCCCCGGCGTCGCGCAGAGTTTTATCGAGCTTAAAAGAAACTAAACCGGCTTCTGGAGGAGCAGTTCGCAGGCAGTTTATTTGCCGGATGCCGTTGAGTTTTTGCCAAAGAAACTTGCTCAGTTCCAGGATGCGCTGGTAGCGTTCTTCGATGGTGCCCCATTGGTGATGAATGGCGATCGCCTCTCTTAATCCCGCATATAATGGATAGGCAGAAGTTGCCACTTCAAATCGTCGTCCATCGGGTTTAAACCCGGTGACTTCGGCGGCGGAATTGGTTACAATCCCGCGCCACCCAATAAAAGAGGGTTGTAAACTCGCCGCAGCGTCGGGACTCACGTACAATCCGCCCAATCCTTCCGGTCCGCACCACCATTTATGACCGGTAAAGGCATAAAAATCAACCCCGCTTTCGATGAGGTTTAATGGTAAAACGCCTACCGATTGGGCCGCATCTACCAGGACCAGGGGTTTGCGGGAATGAGTGGCTTGTTTGCCCCACTTGCGGCACAGTTTCATAATTTCCGTGAGGGGCAACACTTGACCGGTATTCCACAGAATATGACTGAGGACAATTAACCGCGTATTGGAGTGTAAATGTTGGGCGAGGAGTTCGAGGGGATTGCCTTGGTTTAAGGTTTTCATTAAGGGAAATGTGGAGACCTCTAGACGAAAACGCCGCGCAATTTCCCCCACTACAGCGACAATTCCGGGATGTTCGCAGTCGGTGATTAAAACATGGTCGCCGGCTTGCCAGTTGAGACCCCACAGGGGAATGTTGCACCCCACGGTTACGTTTTCGGTGAGGGTGATGGTTTCTGAGGGAACTGTAAGTTCGGAGGCGATCGCTTTGCGGATTTTTGGCATCTCTTCTTCAAAAATCCACGCCTGGGTTTCGCCACTAAATGGTCCGATTTCCTGAATATACTCATACGCGCGATGAATGGCTGACAATGCCACCTTTGGCATTGGTCCTTGTCCCCCATAGTTGAAATATGTTTTGTTCGCGAGTGCTTGAAATTGCTCTCGATATTGTTCTAGCACTGTTTTTTCCATCAAATTTTACCGGATAAAACCCCGTTCTTAATTTTGCCACAAAACTGGGGGGAGTTTATCCCCCGATGTTGGGTTGACACATTTTTACAATTGTGCCAGCCTGAATGCCTAGGTGGCGATCGCCTCATTCTGTGTCCTCCACCTGCACTGCACATTCCCCAAAGATAAAATTCACCGCCGCCAACAGTGACTCTAACTCGGAAATGGTATAGATTTTCCGATTTTGGCTAAATCGGTTTTCCTGGAGTTTTCCAAACTGCCAAGCTTGCCCGTTAGAAACGATACCAAATAGGGTTTTTTCTGCATTCTTATTCAGTTTTTGCATAGCCACCATTTCTGCCAAGCATTGACCCCAGCCGGCAATAAAATCATCTTTTTTCGCTTTTACCGTCACCAAAAAGGGTTTTTCAAACACCTCTTTTCCCAAAGGAGAGCGTTTCGCCAGCAGATAATCCGGCATTCCGCAGAGATTTTCATCATAGACAATGGTTTTGTGACTCCACAAGGTAAATTTTTCTCTATAATTCCGATACACTTCTTTTAAATTTGGAAAAATAATTGTTTCGCATACTGCATATTCCGATTCATAAAAAGCCAATTCGCGCCAATTAATTTCCAGGTCTTATCCAAAGGAGTTTCTGAGGTTGAATTCTGCTTTGACAACCAACTCATCGGGTTGGGAAGTGATTTGATAAGCTTGCAAAACTTCGCCAATCGTTTGATAAGCAGTAAAAGGCATAATCGGGGGTCATTGGTCGATGGTCATTGGTCATTGTTTAGAGGAGTTTTTTTGAGTTAATGAAGTAGTGGAACAATCAGTTAGCGGTTTGGGGAATGATGCAGACAAGAGATTTTATCGAGAAGGTGAGGGAGGATTGGAATGCTGCCAGTGGGTAGCGTTTCGGGGGATGTTTTCCAGGGCGATTTGTAAGTTGGCAATTTTTACTGGTTTAGTCAGATAGTCATCCATTCCCGCTTCCAGACATTTAGCGCGATCGCCTTCCATTGCGCCGGCAGTCATAGCAATAATCCAAGGGCGCTGGTGCGGTTCCCACTGCTGACAAATGCGGCGGGTGGCTTCCAACCCATCCAGGATAGGCATTTGCACATCCATCAGTACCACATCATACCCCTGACGGTGCAACGCTTCCAACACTTCCTCGCCGTGATTCGCCACATCGGCGTGATACCCCATGCGCTTGAGAATTTGCAATGCCACTTTTTGATTGATCCGGTTATCCTCAGCCACTAAAATCCGCAGGGGCAATCGTTGGGCAAGCTGGGAGTCGATTTGTTGCTGTGGCGGGGCGGTTTTGGCGGCGACGCGGGTAGGTTGTTTTGCCACCACAGGGATCAGCACCTCGTAGAGTTGCGCCGGTTTGATCGGTTTGCTAACACAGGCGGCGAAATGAAGCCGATCGCCCTCCATCGGCGATCCCATCGAAGTCAGCAGAATCAACGGTAATTTATCCGCATCGCGATAGTTTCGCAACTCTTGCGCCAGAGTGACGCCATCCATATGAGGCATTTGCATGTCCAAAATCGCCACATCGAAGGCTTCTCCCTGGCGCAGCAAGGCGATCGCCTCCGCCCCAGAACTGACATCCACCGACAGCATGCCCCATTTCTGAGTTTGCAGGCGCAAAATCTGTCGATTCGTGGCATTATCGTCCACAATCAACAGCCGCTTGTCCGCTAACTGGGGCTGCACTCCCTTATCCGACACCTTTGGTGGGCTAGGGGCACTCGCCGCCACAATAGTGAAATAAAAGGTCGAACCCACATTTACTTCGCTTTCCACCCACATTCTGCCCCCCATCAGTTCGCTGAGGCGCTTGCTAATCGCCAATCCCAGACCGGTGCCCCCATATTGACGAGTGGTGGAGGCATCCACTTGGGAAAACGAGCGAAACAGTCGATTTAATTTATCCGAGGGAATTCCAATGCCAGTATCTTTCACCGCCACAGTAATTTCATAATAGGTCGGCGATCGCTCCCCTTCGGAGGAGTCTTTTCCCTGAGCGGAATGGGGGCGATCGAACAAACTGCCCAGGGGAGAGGAGTTCCCCATTTCCTCGGCACTCACCGAAACCACCACTTCCCCAGTGTCGGTAAATTTCACCGCATTACTCAGCAAATTGACCAGAATTTGGCGCAGGCGAGTGCCATCGCTGACAATGCATTCCGGGGTAGTTTCCGCCATCAAATAGGCGACATCCAAACCTTTTTCCCCAGCTTTGGGAGCCATAAGACCCAGAGAATCCTCGATCGCCTCGCGCAGGTCAAACCGATGAAATTCCAGATTTAACTTCCCCGCTTCTATCTTGGAAAAATCCAAAATATCGTTAATAATCCTGAGCAAAGCATCGCCACTGTTGCGAATCGTTTCGACAAAATCGCGTTGCTGCGGGGTCAGTTCCGTATCCAGGAGCAAACTGGTCATACCGATGGTGGCATTCATCGGGGTGCGGATTTCGTGGCTCATATTGGCCAAAAACTCGGACTTGAGGCGGGTGGCGGATTGAGCTTCGCGCAGGGCGGAGTCGAGGAAGGCATTGTTTTTTTCCAGTTGTGCTGCCAGACGCGCGGTTTCTGCCTGAGAGTTCATTAGTTGTTTGATGTAGCCGCGAATCTGTTTGACCGCTGGATGGAAGATAAATAGCGCTTCACACAGCAAGACGAGCAAGGTGATCCCCAACAAGGACCACTCGATCGCTTGGAGTCGTTCTACCCGCGCTTTGGCTTCGCGGTCGTATTGAAAGACAATGGCATCCATCCCCTGGAGAAATTGGGCTTCAGAGGCGAGAATTTGTTCCACCAAGGGGTCGAGTTTGCCGTTGGGGGGCGCGGCGGGGTTTTCGGAAAATAAGGCGATCGCCTGCCAAGCTGCGGTTTGCATGGTGCTGTAGTGAGGGGCGATTTCGGCAAACATTTCCCGGACGCGATCGCTATTTTCACCGGGTAAACCCAACTGGGGGTCTCCATGCAGCAACCCTTGATGAGAGTTCGTCCACAGGGTGACAACTTGCTGCAATTCTTCCAGGCGCGCTTGGCGTTCCTGGGGATTGTCCGCTGTTTGCAGGGCTAATGCGGCTTTACTGAGTTTTTGGCTGAGCATCCGCTGTCTGCCGGCGATATTGATGGTGCGCGAATCGCTAGACTGGAGTTGCAGCGATCGCTGAATTAACCCTTGACCGCCAATGGAGAGAATGGCTACCGCACTGAGCGCTGCAATATAAAGAACGCTTAGGCGACGAATTGGAGATTTCGGAGTGTCTGGAGAACGCATAAGGTCTGCAGCCTGTTACCTGTTGGACGAACGAATCAAAGTCTGTTTTACTTCTATTTTGCTAGATGCTGCTTTTTAATGGCTTCGGTTTACATAAACTTTATTTAGGCATTTTTCATCGAAGTCTTGTACTTTTACTTAAAATTTAAGAAACCTACCGATTCTTTGTTCGCCGACAACCGGGGGCGGCGCTAACCCAGGGAAGAGGGGATATCGATGGCAGGTGAAGTATTCTTAGGTTTCCCCGGTTCCCCTCTTGGCAACCAAGGCGATCGCAATCCGCCGCAAAGCGCGCTTTGCGGAAGCGGAACCGGGAATCCGTCCCAGATTATTGCTATTGTAAAAACATGCTGTTAACTGACGACCTACTCTTTGATTATCAACGCTGCGATCGCCTGTCTTTTCTGAATGTCTATGGCGATTGGCGCGATCGCGATCGTCCCAGTGACTTTGTGCTGAAACTCAAACAAGACAGCCAGCACTACCGAAACAGCGTACTGGCGCACACCGATTATGAAACGCCGCGTTATCCCTCGGGAGATTGGGTGGCGGGTGCTAAAGCTACCCTGGAGTTAATGCGACAGGGCGCGGAACGGATTTACCAAGGAGTGCTCTACGCTGAAGATTCGCAGGGGGTCACCCTACTGAGTCGCCCTCATTTATTAATCAAGCAACCGGGACCTTCGGCGTTTGGCGAGTGGCATTACTCGGTGATGGAGATTCGCTTCAGCAAACGCCCGAAAGCCGAACATCAAGTTATGGTGGCGTTTCACACCTATGTTTTGGCACAGGTACAGGAAGTTTGGCCGCACCAAGGGTGGGTGGTGACGCGGGAGAAGGGCTTCTCTGCGGTGAATTTGGCAAAATATGGGCGATTGATGCGGGGGATAATGGGGCAATGTCTGGAGATGTTGGAGAAGCGCCAAGAACCGGAGGTGTTTATTGCTCGTCATCCTTGCGGGTTATGCGAGTGGTATAGCAGTTGTTATGCGATCGCGGAGTCGAACCATCACCTGTCTCTGCTACCGGGGGTGACTCCCACGCGCTATCGCCAATTGCAACAGCTTGATGTGACCACAGTGGAAGCCCTGGCTGATGCTGACCCGGAGAAACTGGCGATCGCCCTGGAAGCCGCGTGCAACAATCAGTATGCCCCGGAGGTGGTGGCTACGCAACTGATTTTACAGGCGCAAGCCACTTTGGGCGATCGGGCGATTCCCAAACCGGGACAAGTGCCGATCGCCCCTCATCTTTTGCCGGTGTCTCCGATCGAGCTTTATTTTGATATCGAAGCAGAACCAGAATTGGATGTGGATTTTCTGTTTGGCGTGTTGGCGATCGACCGCCGCAATCTGTGCAATGGCACGGAACCTCGCCAAACATTTTATCCGTTTTTTGCCGAAACTCCCGCCGAGGAAGAGCGCATCTGGAATGAGTTTTTGAGTTTAATTTGGAGTTATCCGATCGCGCCGATTTTTCATTTTTGCGATTACGAGTTTCAGACCTTGAAAAAATTGGCGAAACGCTATCGCACTCCCGCCCAACGCTGGCGACCGATTTTAAAGCGGTTTGTTGATATTCATAAGTTGGCGACGCGATCGGCGATCGCGCCGGTGGAAAATTATGCCCTCAAATCTTTGGCCCGCTGGTTGGGATTTGATTGGCGCGAATCTCTCGCCTCTGGCGCACAATGCGTCCTCTGGTACGATCGCTGGTTGGAAACCGGCGATCGGCGTTACCTAGAGGCAATTTTATCCTATAACGAAGATGACTGTCGCGCTACCTACGTGGTCAAAGATTGGCTGGTCAACTTTTCTCAAACCCACTCTCAACCCCATTGAAAAGCAAACGATTAAAATCGCGTCTATGCTTTTCTTCTATCCGCCGACTCGGACTTAGTTTTTTACCTCTATTCCGGCGGCGGACTTTCTATCAATTCTCATGCCCACACCTGGTAAAGTTATGACTATAAAAGGTAGCTCTTGGGCGCGGCAATTCTTCTGCATCGCCCTCTTTTCTACCCTCTGTATCGGATGCAATCCCACCCCTCAATCCGCACCGAAAACCAATCCGGTTTCCACTCCAACTCCCGCACCGACAACCTTCTCGAACTCCCGCATCGAGTATTTAGGACAAGTCAAATTTCCCACGGGTTTGGAATTTGAAAACACCCAAATTGGCGGACTTTCTGGCATTACCTACGATCCGGAACGAAATCTTTACTATGCCATATCCGACGATCGCGCCTTAACCGGTCCGGCGCGCTTTTATACCCTAACCATCGATTTAGATCCGTTACAAGTCACCCCCACCGCCGTGACGGTTTTACTCTCGCAAGACAATACCCCCTTTGCTTCCTATCGTCTCGACCCCGAGGGGATTGCCCTCAGCAAACGGGACAGTTTTTTTATCTCCTCCGAAGGGGATGTTAACCGGAATATCCCGCCGTTTATTAAGGAATTTAATCGCGAGGGAAAGGCGATTAATACCTTGCCAATTCCCGATAAGTTCCTCCCGGGAGAACGCCAAGGAATTCGCAATAATCTGGCTTTTGAAAGCTTGACTTTAACCCGAAGCGATCGGTTGCTCTACACGGCAACAGAAAGCGCTCTGGTACAAGATGGAGCGGAAGCGAATCCCGAGGCTGGCAGTCCCATTCGGATTTTACAATATAATCTCATTGAAGGCAAGCCAGTCGGGGAATTTTTATATATGACCGAACCGGTGCTGAATCCGCCGAAGACGCCGGAGGCATTCAGCATCAATGGGGTAGTGGAATTGTTGGCGGTAGATGAAACAAAATTGCTAAGTTTGGAACGGGGATTTACGGAAGAGATTGGCAATCGGATTTTGTTGTATGAGGTAGACTTGTCAGAGGCAACGGATATTCGCCAAATTGAGAGTCTGGGCGATCGCGATTTGAATGGGATACAATTGGCAGAAAAGAAATTGCTGTTGGATTTACAAGACTTGCCAATTGCGTTGGATAATATTGAGGGAATGACCTGGGGGCCGGATTTAGCCGATGGGCGGCGATCGCTGATTTTAATTAGCGATAATAATTTTAACCCTTTGCAAGTGACGCAGGTTTTGGCCTTTGCGATCGCGCCGCCGAAGTAAAGCGCTTTATGCTGGGTTATGCCCACCCGAGAGTTTGAGATTACAATTCCACCTCTTCATAAATTTCGGCTACGGTCATCTCTAACCCCACGGCGGCAAATTGTATGGTATCTGCAGGACCGAAAATTTCCCGAGTCCAATCGCCGCGATCGCCGCGTCGATAAATCTCCACTTTCATCTCAGTTTGCGACACCAACACATACTCTTGCAAACTGTCAAGTTGGCGATAATTGTTCCATTTTTCGTGGCGATCGACTCGTTCCGTATTCGGAGAAAGCACTTCCACAATCGAACAAGGACGAGTTTTAAAGTATTTTTCTCGGTCTTGCAGGTCGCAGGTAACCGACACATCGGGATAGTAAAATAAATCCAACGATTCGATTTTGACCTTCATATTGCCGGAAAATACCCGACAACCGCTACCGCGCAAGTGGGTTCGCAGTCGGGTTAAAAGATTCACGGAAATCAAGTCGTGGGCTTCACTCCCGCCCGACATGGCATAGACTTGACCGGCAATGTACTCATGGCGGAGATTGCTGTGCTGTTCCAGATTGAGATAGTCCTCAACGCTGAGATAGGATTGTAGGGGTTGAATGGACATGGCGGTTCTCCCAAACGGCGAGCAACGGTTCTGACTCGATTGTGCCTGGTCTGCAAGGGAATCGCCATACCCCCGAGGGAAGGCTTCTCGTTCCCTCGGATTTCTCGGAGATTGCCAAGGAGCAACCCGCAAATCCGACCCGAAAAAATTTTTTTTGAAAAAGGGGTTGACAAATCAAAAAAATCGCGTAATTATAGAGAAGGCTCAGACAAGGGACTGTAGTTCAACTGGTCAGAGCACCGCCCTGTCACGGCGGAAGTTGCGGGTTCGAATCCCGTCAGTCCCGTTAAAAGCATAATATCTATCGATGTAGAGACGCGCTCCGGCGAGTCTCTACATTATTATTTGGGGCACAATTGAACCAACCCCCACCGACCCATCGGCGGGGTGGAGTTCATTGCTTGCACCCCCACATGCAAAGTGGCTGTGGGAATGTCAAAATACGATAACCCAAAAAAAAGAGAGAGATAATAGTGACTGTTCGAGTTCGGATAGCGCCAAGTCCTACGGGAAACCTACATATCGGAACAGCCAGAACGGCTGTATTTAACTGGCTATTTGCCCGACACAACGGGGGTCAGTTCATTTTGCGAATCGAAGACACGGATCTGGAGCGATCGCGCCAGGAGTTCACCGACAACATCCTGGATGGACTCACCTGGCTCGGTTTGAATTGGGATGCAGGACCAGTCTACCAGTCCAAGCGTCTGGATCTGTACCAAAACACGGTCAAAACCTTAATCGAAAAGGGGTTAGCCTATCGCTGCTACACTACCCCAGAAGAACTAGAAGAAATGCGCGCCGCCCAAAAAGCCCGAGGGGAAGCGCCGCGCTATGACAACCGTCATCGGAATCTAACCACCGATGAAATCGCCAAATTTGAAGCCGAAGGACGACCCTCGGTGATTCGCTTCAAAATCGACGACGATCGCGAAATCACCTGGAATGACCTGGTGCGCGGTTCGGTCACCTGGCGCGGAAGCGACCTCGGAGGCGATATGGTCATCGCTCGAGGGGCTAGTGGTGTAGGCATCGGTCAGCCCCTTTACAATCTCGCCGTGGTGGTGGATGACATCGATTTGCGAATCACCCACGTTATCCGAGGCGAAGACCATATCGCCAACACTGCCAAACAAATCTTGCTCTACGAAGCATTAGAGGCAGAGATTCCGGAATTCGCCCATACTCCGTTAATCTTGGATTCTTCCGGCAAAAAACTCTCCAAACGAGAAAACGTGACCGGGATTTCGGAATTTAAAGCAATGGGGTTTACTCCAGAAGCGCTGGTTAACTACATGACCTTGCTCGGGTGGTCCGCGCCGGATAACCAAGAAATGTTTACCCTGGAAGAAGCGGCGGACAAGTTTAGCTTCGATCGGGTGAATAAAGCGGGTGCAAAATTTGATTGGGATAAGCTCGATTGGCTCAACAGTCAATATATCCACGAGATGCCTGCCGATCGCCTCACCGATCGCCTGATTCCGTTTTGGCAAGAAGCGGGATACGAATTCGACCCCCAAGGCGATCGCGCCTGGTTAGAGCAATTGAGCGCTTTAATCGGTCCGAGTTTGACCCGGTTAACCGATGCGGTGGAGATGAGCCGTCTGTTCTTTGTCCCGACAGTGGATCTGAGCGCTGAAGGAAAAGAACAACTGGAGCGCGAGGGAGCCACAGCAGTGCTGCAGGCGATCCTCGATGCCCTCCAAAGTCAGGAAACCCTGACCCCATCCGACGCTCAAGAGATTATCAAACGGGTCACCAAAGAGCAAAAGGTGAAAAAAGGTCTGGTGATGCGATCGCTGCGGGCAGGGTTAACCGGCGAAGTACATGGGCCTGACCTGATACAATCTTGGGTGTTACTCAATCAGCGGGAGCTGGATAAAGCCCGCCTGCAAAAAGTCTTATCGGTTGATGTAGAAGAGGGTAGTACCTTGACTGAAAAACCTGCACCGGAAACACCCAAAGACGAGGTGGCGGCACAAACGCCTGCCCCAGGACAACCTCCCGAAGTCCCGGCTCCATCTGGGCCTAAAGCCCCCAATGCCGATGTGGCGGCTGAACCGAGCGTCCCCGCACCCCCTGCGGCGGCGATGACCACGGAAACTCCGCCCCCGAAGGACAAGAACGAGCAATTCGAGCGGATCAAGGCACAGGTTGTGGAAATCTTGTCTTATTTACCGGATTACGTCACCAATTTTGTCAAAGAATACCAAAAACCCCTGATCACAATTGGTCTGCTGTTGGCAACCTTGGTTTCTCTGAGGGTCTTGGTGGCGGTTTTGGATGTACTCAATGGCATTCCATTGGTACAGCCAACGTTTGAAATTATTGGTTTGGCATACGCGGGTTGGTTTATTTACCGCTATTTACTCAGTGCCTCTACTCGCGAAGAGTTATCGGTCAAAATTGAGGAAATCAAACAACAAGTGGCGGGACAAAATCCCCCAAACTCGTAAGCCAGGGTAAGTTTATTTGCGGAGGGGAATTCGGCTATTCGGCTAGCAGTCCCCTCCGTTTTTATTGGGCGTTGGTTGTCTATATTTTTACACTTAAATTGCATAAACTATTGATGATTTGTAAGCAACAGCCGGCGTGGGTTTAAACCCACGCCTAATAGCGCAAGTCGGTTAAAACCGACTGAAATGCGTTTACTGTAAGGTTTCGACTCGGTTAAAAACTGACTTGAGCTATGAGGCGGGGATTAAAATACCCGCCGGATCGTGGGGTGTAAAAAAGCTAATGGAGGGTCGGCACTGCCTAGCCTAAAACTGCAAAGTATGCAATTTAGATGAAAAACAGGCGAGAGAGAAGGAAAAGGCGAGGGTAGGGCTTGACAGAATGACTAAAGTGTGTATAAGGTTCCGAATCTGAGCCAATCGCAGTTAGGTGAGTCGAAGCTGCATCCCAGTGATAGAGGGGGTTTTGGGCAGGCGATCGCGGATTGAGTTGCACCGATCGCGCGGCTTATGTTAAATTTGATTAAGATTCTTAATCCGGAGCGCGAAATCTGCATCGAACCCCCGAGAGCCAAAGGCAGGGGCGTGGCAGAAAACCACCGGGCTTGAATGTGATAAGAAAAACAGCCGTTGCGCGATCGCTGCAACTTAAACTAGCGCTGAATCAATATGTCCAAATCCATATCTAGAGGCTACTGCCAATGAAATCTACTTGGAGAATAATCTTACTTTGGGCTTTGCCCGCCTTAGTCATTGGCTTTTTTGTCTGGCAGGGAATTTTTTCTTCCTCAAGCATGAACATGGGGAACAACACCGCCAGTACCCGAATGAGCTATGGTCGATTTTTGGAATACCTCAACGCCGGACGAGTGACCCAAGTCGATCTCTACGAAGGGGGACAAACGGCGATCGTGGAAGCCGTAGATCCCGAACTGGACAACCGGGTACAGCGCTTGCGAGTGGAACTCCCGGGCAACACGCCGGAACTGATTACCCGCCTGCGAGACGCCAATATCAGCTTCGACTCGCACCCAGTTCGCAATGATGGCGCGATCTGGGGATTGTTGGGCAACTTAATCTTCCCAGTCCTCTTACTGGCGGGATTATTCTTCTTGTTCCGCAGATCCAGCAACGTTCCCGGCGGTCCGGGACAAGCGATGAACTTTGGCAAGTCGAAAGCGCGCTTTCAAATGGAAGCCAAAACCGGGGTCATGTTTGATGACGTGGCCGGCATTGAAGAAGCCAAAGAAGAACTGCAAGAAGTGGTCACCTTCCTGAAAAAACCGGAACGCTTCACCGCAGTAGGTGCCCGAATTCCGAAAGGCGTGCTGTTAA
Source organism: Phormidium sp. CCY1219 (assembly GCF_055795085.1). Lineage (NCBI taxonomy): Bacteria > Bacillati > Cyanobacteriota > Cyanophyceae > Oscillatoriales > Oscillatoriaceae > Phormidium > Phormidium sp. CCY1219. The sequence goes on from NZ_JAYFEQ010000594.1 coordinate 19,594, forward strand.
TCGGCCCTCCCGGAACCGGGAAAACCTTGCTCGCCAAGGCGATCTCCGGGGAAGCCGGGGTCCCGTTCTTCAGCATCTCCGGTTCGGAATTTGTGGAAATGTTCGTGGGTGTCGGGGCCTCTCGGGTGCGCGACTTGTTCAAAAAAGCCAAAGAAAACGCCCCTTGCATCATCTTTATCGATGAAATCGACGCGGTGGGTCGTCAGCGCGGCGCGGGTATCGGCGGCGGTAACGACGAACGGGAACAAACCCTCAACCAGTTGCTCACCGAAATGGACGGGTTTGAAGGCAATACCGGCATTATCATCATCGCCGCGACTAACCGCCCCGACGTACTGGATCAGGCTCTCTTGCGTCCGGGCCGTTTCGATCGCCAAGTGGGCGTGGATGCACCGGATATCAAGGGTCGCTTGGAAATTCTCGATGTCCATGCCCGCAATAAAAAACTGGCCAATGAAATCTCCCTGGAAGCGATCGCCCGTCGCACTCCCGGTTTTACTGGCGCAGATTTAGCTAACTTGCTCAACGAAGCGGCCATTTTAACCGCCCGTCGGCGCAAGGAAGCTATCACCATGCTCGAAATTGACGATGCGATCGACCGAGTAATCGCCGGCATGGAAGGCACTCCCCTCGTCGATAGCAAGAGCAAACGCTTAATTGCCTATCACGAAATCGGCCATGCGATCGTCGGTACCTTGGTCAAAGAACACGATCCAGTACAAAAAGTAACCTTGGTTCCGCGCGGACAAGCTCAGGGTCTAACCTGGTTTACCCCAGATGAAGATCAAACCCTGGTCTCTAAATCTCAATTAATGGCCCGGATCATGGGCGCATTAGGAGGTCGCGCGGCGGAAGAAGAAATCTTTGGCGATGCAGAAGTAACCACCGGTGCGGGAGGCGACTTACAACAGGTGAGTTCTCTGGCCCGTCAAATGGTAACTCGCTTCGGCATGTCCGATTTAGGTCCGCTTTCCCTGGATACCCAGCAAGGAGAAGTGTTCTTGGGTCGCGACTTGATGACGCGATCGGAATACTCTGAAGAAATCGCCTCTTTAATCGATGCTCAAGTCCGCACGATTGTCGATCGCTGTCACGAACAAGCTAAACGGATGATTCGCGAAAATCGCATGGCGATCGACCGTTTGGTAGATATCTTAATCGAACGGGAAAGCATTAACGGGGACGAGTTCCGGCAAATTGTTGCCGAGTACACGGAAGTTCCGGAAAAAGAACAGTTCGTGCCCATCCTCTAATCTCCACCGGACTTTGATTGGCAGGTTTCTACCTGCCATCACCCTCCCTTCGCCCGCCTCTGCGGGCTAATTTTTTGCCCGCTTTCTCCCAAACCCACATCTCAAACGCGCGGCGCAAAAACCCTCCTAAAGACGCGATTTATCGCGTCTCTACAAGAAGTGGGCAAATTGCATCACCCGGTGGCGGGGGTCACGTACCTTCAAGGGTCTGTGCGCGCTCATTTTTTGCCCAATTCACTGGGGGGCGGGGTAGTTTCTTCGGTGGGCACTAACCCTTGCACCACTAACACGCAACAGTGCGCGTTATGGATGACATGATTGCTCACGCTTCCCAATAACATTTCCCGCATTCCTTTGCGCCCTCGGCGTCCGACTACAATTAAATCTGCTCCCCAACTCACGGCTTCTTGGCAGATTAATGACCCCGGATCCCCAACTTTGCGATCGTACTCGGTGGCAATTCCTCGGGCGGCGGCTTTGTCGGCGCAGGTTCGCAAGTATTCTTGCGCTTGTTCGTTTTGCGCGTCAATTCTTTGTCGCTGCACTTCGGGAATGGTTCTGCCGGTGGAGGGCACTAACCCCATTCCGGTTCCCACTACTGGAGGCACGTTGGCGGTGGCTTCGATTTCTACGGTGTGGAACACCATCATTTGGGCACTCTCTTTTTGCGCCAGATCCACGGCTCGATCGAGGACGAGATCGGCTAGGGGCGATCGGTCGATCGCAACTAAAATTTTATGATAAGTCATGGGTTCTATTCCTCTATCTTTTCTCCGGCGCGATCGCAAACCCGACTTGACTACAGTTCGTTGTTACGATCGGCACTACTTTTAGCCTATCAATCTTGTTCGCTTCCTGACATCTACACAAAGAGCGATCGCCTCGCCTAAATCCCGCCCAATTTTCCCCCCCCCGGGCTACCCCCAAACTACCCGCTTTTCAATTCCGCCGTTAACCCTCTCCCAATCCTCATGTGTGGACGATTTAGCTTCTATCAATCTCCCGAAACTGTCGCCGAATTATTCCAATTGGCGCATGTTCCTCAATTCCCCCCGCGATACAATATTGCGCCCACTCAATCCGCCCCCACCATCCGCCACCCACGTGACTCGTCACAGCGCCAGTTTCATCTGTTGCGCTGGGGTCTGATTCCCCCTTGGGCAAAGGATGCAAAAATGGGCGCAAAATTGATTAACGCCCGGGCGGAAACCGTTACGGAAAAACCTTCGTTTCGCTCGGCGTTTCAACACCGCCGCTGCTTGGTTCTCGCTGATGGGTTTTATGAATGGCAGCCCCAACCCCACGGCAAACAACCGTTTTATTTTCAACTGAAAAATGACCGGGCGTTTGCTTTTGCTGGTTTGTGGGAACGCTGGATTTCTCCCACTGGGGAGGCGATCGCTTCTTGTACCATTTTGACCACCCAGGCAAACCAACTCTTGCACCCCATCCACCCCCGAATGCCTGTGATTCTTCCCCAAAACGCTTACGATCGCTGGTTGACCCATTCTACCCCGGTCTCTCAATTACTCCCGCTTCTGCGCCCCTATCCCACCGATGAACTCCTCGGTTATCCGGTGACTCCGCTGGTGAATAATCCAAAAATCGATAGTGCCGAATGCATCCAATCCCTACAGCAGTGAATTGGCAAAAAAAACCGCAATATGTTACCCTAAATTCCCAGAGAAATAAGCCCTAAAAAAACATCGCGCCTTTATCGATAACTCTCACCCGAATCGCGCAATGACTGCTTTCGATTACCCACCCCTAACGGCAATCTACGAGCAAATTCACTACCCCGATTTTTCCCAATTACTTGAAGGAATCGAGGAATGGAATCAGGCGGCTACAATCGTTACTGCGGATTCTCTTCCCCACCACCCGGGGAAAATTATCGTCACCACTCGCCACGCCCTAGGGTTAAGTTGGTTGTTTTCTCAGTTGAAAGAGCGGACAATTTTTCCGGAGTTAATTGCCCCGGAAACCTTTTATTTCACCCTGGCAAAAGCGGTGTTAAATTATCAATATCATCGACTGAGCGAGGCGCAAAAATGTCAGTTCAAAGGAAAAGAAAAAGCGGCGATCGCGGCTATTTTAGGGGACAATTTGGCGGAAGTGGCGCTTCCCAATAGCGGGATAAATGTTAATTGCGCTGCGGGAGATGACGCGACGCCGCAAGGATTGCTGCAATCGGCGATCGCGGCGGCGAACCACATGTGGCTCAATTCGGCGGTGGAACTGTTTGTTTACGGTACCCTAATGCGGGGAGAATGCAATCATTTCTTAATGGAAAAGGCACAGTTTCTCGCAACGGATGCGATCGCCAATGCAGAGTTATTCCATCTCGGTCCTTATCCTATGTTCGTCTCGGGCAATGGGGTGGTTTATGGAGAACGCTATCGGGTTGCGATCGCGGCAATTCCGACCCTAGACCGTCTGGAAGAACATCCGGACTATTATCGACGCCGCTGGGCGACTTTAACTAGCGGGAAGCGGGCGTTGGTTTATGAAGGATTTCCGCAATATGTGGAAGGCTATCCGCGTATAGTTGGAGGCAATTGGAAAGGGCGATCGTGAATTCTAATTTCTATAATTTGACAGGTAAACGAATAGGAGGAATTTGTCTATGACTGGGCAATTGCGCCACTATCGACTGTTTGCTTATGGCTCTAATTTGTACCCCCAGCGCTTGCGATCGCGACTGCGCCATTGGAACGGGCGCTTTCAACTGGCAGCATTACCCAATCACGAACTGCGGTTTAACAAGCGATCGCTCAAGTATGTGGCGGCGGCAAATGTCGTGCCTCATCCCACCCGCCAAGTGCGGGGAATTTTGATAGAGGTGAATGATGCTGATTTGCAGGCGATGGATAAGTGCGAGGGCTATCCAGTATATTACGATCGCATCTGGACTGGATTTCGTCTGGCGGATGGCTCTCACGTGGAGGGCTATGTTTACCGCGCAACCCCGGAATGGGTGGAAGAAGGAAAACGTCCGATCCGTGAGTATCTCGACTACGTGACGCGCGGCGCAAGTGCTTGCGGTTTGCCGCCAGATTATATCCGGGCGATCTCCCAGTTGGGCAGTACGCACTTCGCCTGAATTTTGTATAAAGCCCAAAAAGGAACTCAGCGCCGTCTGTAAAATCTATGACGGCGCGGTTTCGTCGGCGTACCCACTTTATCTCACTTAATGTAATTCGGATTGACTCGTGGGATGTTACGGTTAAATGGGGTGGGGAGAGACTACCCTGCCAGAGAATGCAAACCAGTATCACTGGCAAAGCAGAAGCCACCCGCAACCGATTCCCATGCAGGGTGGAAGGAATTAAAACTCGCGCAGAACCGAGCAATCCATCATACTCTGAAATTGGCAATCTTTGATGATAATGTGACGCTTTGCATCTAGGGCGATCGCGCCTTCTTTGCGTAACTTACCCAGGATCCGGGTCACGGTAACGCGACTGGTACCGATCGCGCTGGCAATTTCCTGATGAGTCAAGCGAACCATCAAGCGAGTTCCTTCATTGACGGATTGACCCATTTCCTGTTTCAATAACATTAACAACTGCACGATCCGATCTTCTACCCGTCGCTGTCCGGCGATCGCTAACATGGCTTCCACCTGACGCAGACGCCTCATCAGTTGGGGAAACATTTCCTCGGCTAAATGGGGGGTAGTTTCTACTTCGCGCAACGAAAACCACATCAGGTGGACGTGGGATAGCGCCTTTGCCTGATACGTCTGCATGCAACTAAACGAGGGACTAAAACACATCGATGGCCCGACCCAGCCGAGAAGCCCATCTTCTCCGGTGGGATAAAGGGTACTCAATTGCACCAACCCCTGGGCCACTTGCCAAATCCCCGGCCCTAACATGGGAATCTTTTCCCCTTTGGCATAAAAATGCAACGCCTTCTCTTGATAAATCTGCCACTTATCCATCTCCTGGATTTCCTGCATCTGTGCGGTGGGTGCTTTTTGCTTTGATGATTGCATGAGAACGTCCCTTTAATGAGAATAATTTGCAGTAAAGAGTCCGTGGCTTCCCCCATGTGGTAAGGGTTTTTTTACTCTTCGCCGAGAAAAGCCGTTTTAATCTTTCAGTTCATCTTACTCCAGATGCAAATAATTGTCATCTAGCTTGCGAAAATCTTTACAAAACTTTACAAATATCAGGCGAGAGAAGAGGGAACGGCTGAAATGCCCGTGGGATATCGCCGCCAAAAGCACTACCTGTAGGGTAGGCAGCGAGTTGCCCACCCTACCCGTGGGGTATGTTGCGGTTGTCCTGAATCTATCTACTTATAACCTATTGACAATTCATTATAAATAACAGATAGATGTTTGAATCGAGTTTATCAAATTGCAGATAAGGAGTTGAAAATGCTAGAGAGATATCGCCGAGTTTGAAGTAAGACTGTTGCGAGAGTGGATTGTAGGGAGTGAATGCCCGAAAATCTAGAGGCTGGCTACTGCGATCGCGTTTTTCTATTTTAAGTGAGATAACGCAAAGTATCTAAGCGGAGGTATTAGGGAGATAAATAAAATCCCAGAAAACAGCATTAAGGCGGATTCTGGTAAATATAAAAAACGTCAACCGTCACCATAAGAAGCCATGACGGCGCGGGTTCGTCGGTGCGGCAGCAATACTCACTTAGCGAGAGATAGATGGTCTCATGGGATGTTACGGTGACGTTGGGTGGGGAGAGACTACCTTGCCAGAGAATACAAGCCAGTGCCACTGGCAAAGCAGAAGCCACCCGAAATCGGTTCCCACGCGGGGTGGAAGGGATTAAAACTCGCGCAGAACCGAACACTCCATCATACTCTGAAATTGGCAATCTTTGATGATAATGTGACGCTTTGCATCCACGGCGATCGCGCCTTCTTTGCGTAACTTGCCCAGCATCCGGGTCACGGTAACGCGACTGGTACCGATCGCGCTGGCAATTTCCTGATGAGTCAAACGAACCATCAAGCGAGTTCCTTCATGGATGGATTCGCCGATTTCCTGTTTCAACAGCATTAACAACTGCACCAACCGATCTTCTACTCGTCGCTGTCCGGCGATCGCTAACATAGCTTCCACCTGACGCAGACGCCGCATCAGTTGGGGGAACATGTCCCGGGCTAAATGGGGGGTAGTTTCCACTTCGCGGACCGAAAACCACATCAAGTGGACGTCGGATAGCGCCTTTGCCTGATAAGTCTGCATACAGCTAAACGACAGACTAAAACACATAGATGGCCCGACCCAGCCCAAAAGTCCCTCTTCTCCGCTGGGATAAAGCGTACTTAGTTGCACCAATCCTTGGGCTACTTGCCAAATCCCTTGGGCTAAGATGGGAATGTTTTCCCCTTTAGCATAAAAATGCAACGCCTTCTCTTCATTAAGCTGATGGAGATTGGCTTCGAGAACTGTGTTGAACGTTGGGGGCATACTTTTACCTACCAGTCAAGAACACTGGTTACAAACTTTACCTTTACTTTAAACACTTAAGGTAAAGACGAGGTAATCATTTGATTACGTCTATCCTAAGATTTGCTTTAATTTTGCCGATCCGGAGGGTTTCCGCTTAAATTGTTTGTTGTTAATTGTTAATTTTGAATGACAAATAAAGAACCGAGACTGCGAGATTCTCAATTCTTGATGCCAAAGGTTTGTTTTGGCGGAAGTATTTTCCGTGGGAGAACGAAAACCCTTATTCTTCCACCACCGGGATAGGATGGAGCAATTCGGCGCGAAAAGCGGTGCGGGTTTCCGCTTTCATGTATTTCTGATGCAAAGGCTGCCAATTCAACCAAAACTCGTATCGCGTTTCCCCCAGTTTTTCCGCCAGGGTAGGCAGTTGCTTGGCGAGGTTCGACTGGAAGACATCGGTGAGAGTTTCGGCTAACACGACACTATCTTGCATATTCCCCAAGATATCTTGAATCGATTTCATATCATCCACATATTCTGCAAATGCCGAACCATAGAACTCAGTAAACAAGTTCATTTGATAGCGAACCCGCTTCACTTGCTTGCGGAGGTCGTGCAACACTTCTCCTTGCTTGGCGAATTTTTTTTCCACAGCTTCAGGGCTGAGATTTTCGATTTCCATTTTGCCGTCTTTCCAATTAACGCCAATCGTCCACCCGGGGTGAAGAAAAAGGGTGCTGACTTCGGGCAAGAGTAAATCGGGTAGAACCTCTTGGATGGGAAACTGAGCCATTGCTTCATAGCGAGGATTTTCCAGCCACGCGCTCAACTTTTCTTTAAACGATAGATATCGGTTTTCTTTTAAAGTTGAGCTAACCACGCGGAAGGCATGACGACGTTCTTCGGCTAAGAGTTCTAAAGCCTTTTTGAGGGTTGCCTTTTCTTTTTTGGGTAAAGCGGGTTGGTAGCGAGTTTCGATCGCCTCGAGCAGCACATCGAGGTCGCGCAGCATTCCGAGACTGCGAGAGATTTTGCCAATTTGTTTTTCCCGGGCGGCTTTGGGCAGATGTAAAGCTGGTGCAAACCCTTTCACTGCCGATCGCAGACGTCGCATTCCGACTCGCATTTGATGGAGTGCTTCTGGATCGCGGTCTTCGAGAACATCTTGTTCGTATTTAATGGTTTTCTCGAAATGCTTTTGAACGGCAATTGTCGCCCAATATCCTAGGGTGTTAGTTGGCATGGCTTTTTCAAGTTTCATCGAGAAGGCACCCTCCTAGCACTGAGTGGAACGATAAAATGCTGCCCCTGCGCTTACAGCATTTGGATGAACGATAGCTTATTGTACCACAACCCCCTTTTGAGGAAACTGTACCTCTCGCGGCAACCGTTAGAGAAAGAAAAGAAAAATTATTGCTTCACAAATTCGGCATGTTCTCGCCAGGGTGGGGTGGTGATATCCAGGGGTTTGCACACCCATAAATCGTATTGAATCGAGGTTTGGCCGGTTTGGCGATGTTTGAGAAAAGGCTTGCCCGTCCAAATTTGGCAGCTACAGAGCTGTTTGGGTTCTTGGATAATAAATCCGCCGTCAGTGGGTTGGATTTCGAAGAATTCGATATGCCAATGGGCTGGTTCTACTGCGACATATTCGCAACTGCTACGGTTAAGAGTGTCCAGGTCCGGGGTGTAGGGTTTGATGGCGGTGGGGAGGTAATCGATATCGAGCAGATAGGAGTTAAAACCGAGTTGGCGCGCTTGTTCGACCACCTGATGCCAATCGTGAATGGGGGTTAACTCGCCATCGCGCGGGGTACGATCGGCGAAGCAGTAACCGCCCAACAACCAGAGGAGTTGGGAGAGGATATTTTCGAGCCGATCGCGATCGCGATCGAGCAAATCCACATCTTCTGGGAGCAGGATTCGCCCGGGAACCACCCACCAATATTCCCAAGAGGTTTCTGCGTCAAAGGGAATCAAGCGTTTGACCACGCCGGGAATGCGATCGCGCAGTTGAACTTGTTTGATTTGCTCCGGCGAGGCGTGCTGGAGGCTGGGAATGGGGAAGCTGAGGTGTTTATAAAGGGGGTGCCTCGGCGCGATCGCCTCTTCGGGGGAAATAAACGAATTGATATCTAAATTTAGGGGGTCGGTGTAAAACATGATTCATTTCCTTTACTCTCGACAAGGTATAATTCCTACCTTTAAGCATAAATCTCCAGGTCTGCATCCGCCTAGTTTTGACATCTTTAATTAAGCTTTTCTTTGGGATCGCGCCGTAGCGATCGCGCCGAGGCGAAGGTATCGTTTTTATTTTAGTTTGCATTTGTCATCCGATTAGCTGGGCAATGCCTGGTTTGCAACTTTGCACTTTTGTAAGCAAATTTTTTATAAACTAAATTCATACTGTGAGAATTGTTCCAGAAATCACCTCCAAGGAAAAATGCAAATTAGATGTAAAAGCGGGGGAGCCAGGGAGGCGATCGCGCAGATTGGGGGAGGCGTGCCCCTGGGGGGGGGAGAAAAGCCAGCCGGCGAGTGCATCCACCATCAAAAAACCGCCAAAAACATTGAGCCTGCCTACCACTGCGGGTTCGATGCCAACAAAGCGGTTGCTGCCTTGGCATCCAGGGGCTTAGAGAAAAAATACCCTTGACCGTACTCGCATTTGAGCGCCCGCAGGCCCGCCAATTGTTCCGGGGTTTCCACCCCTTCTGCCACCACATCCATTCCCAGATTGTGAGCCAAATCCACGCAAGTGCGGACGATTTCGAGACTTTCCGACTCCATACTCATGCGCGAGACAAACGACTTATCGATTTTCAGGGTATCGATGGGCAAGCGCTGCAAGCGACTTAAAGACGAGTAACCGGTGCCAAAATCGTCGATGCATAACTGAATCTGTTGCTCTTTGAGCTGCAAGAGCAAAGCCGTTGCGGATTCAGCCGCCGCCATAATTGCCGTTTCGGTGATTTCGAGCTTCAAAGTCTCCCCCGGAATACCGCTTTGTTGGAGAATACCATCGATATGCTCGAGCAATCCCGGATGAGCGAATTGAACCCCGGCGAGATTGACGCTCATGGTTAACAGCGTGGAAGCGGAAGACAAAGGAGCGTCTTCCCAGGGGAGTGGGGAATTGGCGATCGCCCCCGAGGGCAATTGGGCGTGCCACTGACGCAGTTGGCGGGCGGCTTCTTCCAGTACCCAGGCACCCATCGGCACGATCAAGCCAGTACCTTCGGCGATGGGAATAAATTCTCCTGGACAGACCAAACCTCGGGTGGGGTGTCGCCAGCGAATCAGGGCTTCAAAACCGGAGATTTGCCCGGTGCTGAGCTTGACGATGGGCTGATAATACAGTTGCAATTCTTCCCGTTTCAGGGCGCGACGCAAATCGGTTTCCAGTTGCAACATCGCCAATGCGCCGGCATGCATGTCCGGTTCGAATAACGCGGTGCGACCGCCGCCCATTGCTTTGGCGTGGTACATGGCGGTATCGGCGGCGCGCAGGTAGTCTTCGGGTTGGTTGAGGGTATTGGTTGCGGAGTAATCCCACAGGCGATCGCCATGCTCATCCGGTGGAGAAGGGGAAGCGCTGGCGTTGCTGCTGCCTACTGCTACGCCGATACTGGCGGTGGAGAACATTTCATGGCCGTTGATTTCAAACGGCAAAGTCAGTTCTTTATGAATTTTATCCGCCACTGCGGTGGCATCGGCGATCTGGTGAATATTGTCGATCAGGATGGCAAATTCATCGGTACCCACCCGCGCCAGGGTATCTTTTGGTCCGAGACAGGTGCCGAGGCGTCGGGCGGTGGCGCTGAGCAGGCGATCGGCCACCAAATGGCCGAAACTGTATTTCACGATCCCGAAGCGATCGAGGTCCAGGAACAGGACTGCAAATAAATAGTTGGCTCGTCGTTTGGCATGGCGCAGCGATCGCCCCAAACAGTTGAGAAACCAGGCTTTATTCGGCAGTCCGGTGAGGGGATCGTAGAATGCATTGTACAGCAGTTGCTCTTCGGCTTGCTTGCGTTCGGTGATATCATGTAACACGGATAAATGCAAGCCGGGGATAAAGTTAGCGGTGGCGGAATATTCCACATCTCGCATTGTCCCGTCAGAGCGCAGGATTTTGAGTTCTCCGGTGGCGCGACTTTGGGCGTAAAAGTTGGATAAGGCTTGTTCTAGGTCGCAGGGAGACTCGATAAACTCTACAATCGAGCGACCGATGAGTTCCTGGTTGGATAAGCCCAACAAGGTGCAGGCGGCGGGATTGACGGAGACGAACTGGCGATCGTCGTTAAAGATGGCCATCGCGTCGAGGGCGCTCTCGAATAGGGCGCGCAGTTGTCGTTCGCTAGCGCGCAGGGCCACTTCTGCCACCGAGCGCGATCGCCGTCCTGCGGCTTCGCGCAGTTCTCGCTCGATCGCCGGCACTAAGCGCGCCAATTGGTTTTTCATAATATAATCGTGGGCGCCGGCTTTCATGGCGGCGATCGCGGCATCTTCGCCAATTTGTCCGGAGACGATGATAAACGGACAGTCCAGCCCGCGTTCCAATGCGATTTCTAAGGCGTGTGGGGCGCTGAATTGCGGCAAGGCATAATCGGCCAAAATTAAGTCCCAATGTTGGCGATCGAGCGCGGCTTTCATCTCCGAGGCGGTTTCCACTCGTTCGCAGGTTAGCTCATACCCGCCGCGTTTGAGTTCGCGCAGTAGCAACATTGCATCATCCACGTTGTCTTCTACGAGCACGACGCTCAAGCGTAGGCTCATCTTCCTTATCCCTCCATCCCAGAATGTTTTGATGTGGCCAGGTACGGTTAAACCCCCGATCGGGGCTGGGATTTTCCACATCCCTTAGCCAGTGTGAATTGTATTGCCTCAATTTGAGCCTGCTGAAGAATGGGGATTTCTAAATCCTGGCGCGGTACTTGTGTTTGAGAGTTGAACTGCATAGCTTGCGCAAAGGGCGATCGCTGCTGGGTAACTCAATTTTAAGGCATTCCATCGGAAAAAATACCTTGCAGATGGTAATTCCTCAGAGGGGCGTTTCCCCGCAAGGGGCGTTTAACGGGTGAAAATAGGGGTCTGAAAAAGGGAGGGGAGAAGTCACTCGCGCCCAATGCAAGCTCAGTCCCGATGACAATGACTCCTTTAAAACAGACCCTTGCCAGCAGGATGCGGTATGACATCGTTTCCCATCTAGTGTCCGGGGAATGGTTCGATTGCGCCAATGGGGTGTTACCCCTCAATGGGTTGCGGACGTTATTCTGGATTTTCTGAGTTTTCCCACCCCACCTGCACCGGTGGGATTTCGTTCCAAACCAACCAATATCGCCCTAACTGATGAACCGCTTGGACGAATTGCCCGAAATCCACTGGTTTGCAGACGTAGCTATTGGCTCCCAGTCGATAGCTGTCGATCAGGTCTTGGTCTTCGTTGGAGGTGGTGAGAACCACCACGGGGAGTAGGGCGGTGCGCGGATCGGAGCGCATCCGGCGCAAGACTTCCAAACCATCTAATCTCGGCAGTTTCAAGTCGAGTAATATCAAGTGGGGGGCGATCGCCGGATCTCTGCCTGCATAAGTCCCGACGCCAAACAGATAATCCAACGCTTCCACCCCATCATTCACCACCACGACTTCGTGAGCTTGATCGATCTTGTTCAAGGCCATCTGAGTGAGTACCTGTTCGTCAGGATTGTCTTCCACTAGCAGGATAACTTTGCGAGTCATGGCTTTCTCCTGTAAAGGATATGGGGCGGGTTGGGCGTTAGATGCAACTCCCCAACATGTTACGATTTTATTGTAGATGTATAGTGGAGAAAACCTGCTTTTTTTCAGGTAAACTTAACAATATCAAAATCGGGGGTGAAAGGTTAAAACAAATGGAAGCGTTGCGTCAAGGAGCCAGAGGATCGTTAGGAAAAAGCTACCCCCACAATCCTCCCTTAAATCCTCGAACCCTCAATCGGTACAAATGCGCCGGATATTAAGTTTTACTTCAGGGTTTTTTAGCGCTGCTTACCTGGGGCGGCTGTAGGGTAAAATAGAAGGTAGAACCGCCACCGACCTGGGAGTTCGCCCAGACTTCACCGCCGTGGCGATGCACGATTCGCGCCACAGTGGCTAACCCAATGCCGGTTCCTTCAAAGTCAGAGCTTTTATGCAGGCGTTGAAAGGGGGTAAAGAGTTTATCGGTGTAGGTCATATCGAACCCCGCCCCATTGTCGCCCACGAAATAAATCGGCAGGGTTGCGCTCTCGAATTCCTGGTTTTGCAAGAGTCGCTCTAATATGAAATCGGGCAGGGATGAAGGGTCTGTCACGCCAAAGGTAATCCGCGCGTTGGGAGTTTTGCTGGTAAATTTCCAGGCATTGCCTAGTAAGTTGTCTAGCAGCACTTGCAGCAAGTGAGGGTCTCCTTCGGCGACAATTTCCGAGGGAATCTCAACCCCTACGCAGCGATCGCCGTCACTCTGTTGCTTCTCGGCGAGGATGCTGCGGGCAATCTCTGCCAGATTTACCCGCTTTCTTTGCATCTGGGTGCGACTCACCCGGGACAAACTCAGCAAAGCGTCAATTAATTGACCCATTTTTTGGGTGCCGGCGCAAACCCGATGCAAATAATCTTTCCCCAATTCATCTAGGGCGGAATCGTAATCTTCTAATAATGCTTGGGAAAAGCCATTGATAATTCGCAGGGGTGCGCGCAAATCGTGGGAAACGGAATAGCAAAAGGCTTCGAGTTCTTGATTGGCAGCTTGCAGTGCGGCGGTGCGCTCTTGCACTCGCTGCTCTAGCATGGCATTGAGTTGGCACATTTCGGCTTCAATGTGCTTGCGCCAGGTGACGTCTTCGATGGTGACTAATGCATAAGGAGATTTGCCGGAAGCATCGCGCAGCAAACAGGCTCTTAAAATCGCCCAGAGTGTTTCGCCATTTTTTTTCACATACCGTTTTTGAATGGTGTAGGAGGGAATTTCTCCGGCAAAAATTAGCCGCGAAAGCTGTCTTTGGGTTTCTACATCGTCGGGGTGGGTAATCTGGGAAACGGTGGTGGCATTGAGTTCGGATTCGCAATAGCCAAGCATGTGACAGAGCATGGAATTGACTTTTAAGAATTCTCCGCTTTCGCCAATTAGTGCCATCCCCAGTCGCGCTTCTTCAAAAATTTTGCGAAATCGGGCTTCGCTTTGGCGCAGTTCGTTTTCTGCCCGGATGCGATCGCTGATTTCATGTTCAAAAATTGCCAGTCTCGCTACATTGCCGAGGCGATCGAAAATTGGATAGAGATAGGAGTCGAAATATCGACCGTAGCGACTATCTTCAAATCGGGTAGGTTGGCCGGTTTCCACCACTCGTTCTACATGCAGGCGGCGCGATGCTGCCACTGAGGGGGGGAGAGAATCGTAAACGCATTTTCCCATCAGTTCGTCTACGGATTTGCCCAGTCTTTTGGCGGCGGTTTGGTTGGCAGCTAATACGATTCCGCTCGGATAGATGAGCAATAAGGATTCGGTGGTGGCATTGAGCAGTGCCCAGGCGGTTTCTTTGCTTTGTCGCAGGGCTTCTTCGCTGCGTTTGAGGGGGGTAATATCGCGAAAAATGGCCAGGGTGCCGACGATGTTTCCTCCACCGTCGGCGATCGCATCTACTTGCAACCAGGTGGGAATAATTGCCCCGCCGCGCGTGCGGATGTCCACTTCTCCATGCCAGGATTGACCGCTTTTTAGGGTTTCGATCGCGGTGGTTGCTTTGTCTGAATCGGCGATCGCCACTTGGAACCCACCTGCCGCATTCAGTTCTTCTAGGGTATATTCAAATAAGTGGCGAAAGGCGGGGTTTTGGTAAATATAAGTGTGGGTAGCATCGGCGATCGCGATCGCGTCGCTGGCACTTTCTACGGCTTTGGCAATCCGCAATATTGTTTCTTCGCTGCGCTTGCGATCGCTGATGTCGCGCACGATGGCTTGGATTCTCCCGTCTTCTACTTTTTTAGCACTCACTTCGATGGGCAAGCAGGTGCCATCGCCTCGCATCCGGTGTCCTTCTACCAGAACCGGAATCCCTCGTTTCAGTTCCGCTAAAGGCAGGGATTCGGTGACTAAATCGGCGGCAGAGATGAGCTGGCTAATCTTTTTTTGTAACAGCTCTTCGCGACTCATTTCTAATAGTTCGCACCCTCGAGAATTGATTTCTGTGAGATGCCCGCGCTCGTCAAAGACTAAAATCCCGTCTGAGGCTTGTTCTAGCAACATTTGGTAGTGTCTTTCGCTGCGCTTTTTGGCTTCGATGGCTTGCTGGCGCGGGGTCATGTTTTCCAGCATGGCTAATGCATAAATCGGCTGCCCTTTTCGATTCCAAATCGCGCAAATGGTGAGTTTTATCCAAAGGGTTTGTTTGCTTTGGTTGACGTAGGGTTTTTCGATTTGAAAGTACGGAATTTCTCGGGTAAATAGCTGTTGCAGCGGTTGCCAATCTGCGGCGATATCATCGGGATGGCTGAGTGCGGACATCGGTTTTCCGAGCAAGTCTGCTTCGCGAGCATCGAGCATTTGGCAGAACATGGGATTGACTTTGATGAGTTGATAGTTTAAGTCGGCGATCGCCATGCCCAGCGGGCCTTGCTCGAATATGGTTCGGAAGCGCTCTTCACTGTCTTGCAGCGCTTTTTCGGCTTGCTTGCGATCGGTAATATCCCGACAAGTGTAGATCAGGGTACCATTGTTAATCGCTACCCGCTTGACGTTGATTAATAAGTTGTGTGCTTTGCCTTGTTTATCGGTGATTTTCCATTCTAAATTGGAAAGTTGTTTGAACTCGATCGAGCAAATATTACCTGACTGCATCACCCATTCAAAAAACCCCTTACCAAAAAAATCATTGATGTGTTTTGTCCTTTCTAGGTGATAGCCGCGCCCCTGAAATATATTCTCTACGTTGGGGCAAATATAGGTAAGTTCCCCCCGGGAATCGCTGATGAAAACGCCATCGGAAATATTGCTCAGGGTAATCCGATGAAGTTCTTCCGACTCGCGCAAGGCTCTCTCGGCGCGGATGCGATCGCTAATGTCTCTCACTATTGAGATTAAGTTTCCTTCGTCACTTTTGACCGTGCGAGCTTCAAAATAATAACAGCGATCGTTCAGATCGATTTGGTACTCAAAGCACTGGGGGGCTTCGGTTTTCACCGCGCGATCGATACTCTGCATTACTTGCCCTGCCAATTTTGCCGGCAAAACCTCCGTCACCTTTTTCCCTAAAAACTCCCTCGGAGGCACTAAGGTTTCAAAATTAGGGGCGGGAATATAGTCGAGATAAGTGCCATTTTGGTCATGGGAAAATATCGCATCGGGAATCGCTTTTAAAATGGCTTGGTTTACCGCTTCACTGTGGCGCAGGGATGCTTCGGTTTGCTTGAGCTGGGTCACTTCCACCACCATCATCCCAATCCCGCGCACTCGATTTATCCGATCCTGAATGGGGAAAAAAGATGCCACCCAATGTCGGATATTTCCCGGCGAATTGAGCATTTCGCTGCTAAATTCCGTTTGGCATACTGGCGTTCCCTTTTCGATGATGTCCCGTAATAGCGGTTCGATGCGCGGGGCAATTTGGGGTAAAATTTCTCTGTAGGTTTTGCCCACATGGGTGGTGACGGAAAACCCCTGTATGTCAGCTAGGGTTTCGTTAATTTGCACGAAACGCAAGCTTGTGTCTAAAATGGCTAAGCCGGCAGGGGCAGAGGTAAAAAAGGCATTCAGATGTTCTTGCAGGGAGGTAAATTGCCGTTTGAGTCTTTTTTGTGCGGTGATGTCTTTGGCAACGGCATAGATATATCCATCCTGATTGCGCGATATTTTCCAGGATAGCCAACGATAAAGCCCATTTTTATGGGAAAACCGATTCTCTATCTGGTACGTTTTCCCCGCTTGGCAGTTTCGATCGAGAATCCGGGTGGTGTGGATATCCTCGGGATGGATAAAGTCACTCCAAGGTCGCGATCGCATCTCTTGTGCTGTCCATCCAAGATGCTGTTCCCAGTTTTGACTGACTTTCTCGCAATATCCCGACGGTCCTCTGATGCAAAACAATTCCGAGGACAAGTTCATCAAGCGCTGCATTTCTTCTCCAGAGATTTCCTCTGTAGAAGGGTTGGATGTTGTTAATTCGTTCATGGGAGTCGCGATCGCCTGTTTCTGGTTCCATCGGTCCTCTCTCCCCCAATCCTAAAACCCCATCTGTTTGATTTGCGCTTCATTCCGGAGTTTTTTTATCATTCCGTCACAACCTTTGTCGTGAATCGGGTTCAATGAGGTTTTGCCTACTTTTTTGTCCGTGGAGCAGATGCTGCCACCCTCGGGGGAAATGAACCGCCAACCAACCCATACTATCCCTTTTCCCCGAAACATTTTTGTAAAGCCGGACACACTTTTACCGCGATCGCTGTGGTTAAAATACTATAAAGGATAATTATTATCTCAATGGCTCGACAATTTCCATCTCGTGCAGGCTAAAATAAATAGCCGACTGTTGCTACAGCAGGCTACCATCGTGATTTAACTAACTTCCGCCATGTTTCTCTGGTTCTCGCCAAACGCTTTCCCGTTTCATGCTTGAAAATTTATAACGCGATCGGCAGGCAGTTTAAGTCCTGAAGGAGGATTGGAATGCGCGATCGCCTCCTCGATCGTTCCCTGTGAATATTTTAACTTGGGAATCTCTTGAGTCTTGACAGGTGCAACCGAATCTTTACCATGAGAATAGTCAATCCCCCGATACTTGTACTGAATGCTTTTTTGGGGAATTTCCATATGTCTCGGATAAGCGATTTGCCAATTCACACCCCGATAATTCCCGGTGAGTTCCCCCTCAACCCCATCCCATACAGGGACAATGGTTTCGTAACTTCTACCGCGATAAAATAATTGGTTTTTATGGGTCATTGGTCGTTTGTTACGGGTCATTTGTCGTTTGTCATTGGTCAATGGTCATTGATGATTAGAAATTCGGGAGGTTGTCTTCCGGGGTTTCTTTGGATAAATTGACTTCCGATGCTAAGCGAGTGAGCATGGAATCCTGACGATGTTTCTGCTGCTGACGATTCCGCCGAATCAGCATCCGCGCTTGTTGGTGCATACTCATATCCGTTCCTCCAGTTCAGAATTTGCCTAAAATTTCTGTAAAATTCGTTACTAAATGCATGATAACCGGAGAAGATGCATTTGTGGGTTAAGGATGGGTAAGGATTGAGTTAAACTTGCCCAGGTGTTGGCTGGCGTAAAAATTCGAGATAAACAAACTGCAATGTTGCGGTTGCAGATAGATTGACGGGCGAGGGGATGCCGGGGAGGAAAGGTGGTTTTTTGGGGATTTCGGGCATTGTATAAAATTACCGAAAGCCGATCGCGAGGGGTACGGCAATGCCGTACCCCTATGTTTGAGCAATAATAAACAGACCAGAGGGCATGAGATAGGTGTAGCCCCGATTGTATCCCAGGGCGATCGCTCAACTCAACGCTGTTTCATTAACAGCGGGCGGACCACGGAATAACCGATGGCAAATGCACCGACCACAATCAGAATCACGGCGATCGCCAACCACAAGCCATTGGTATCGGACGATCGCATCTTCCTCGAACCGGTACGCGGACGAGTTTCTCGCTGTTCGGTAAACAACGGTTGCGAACCGCCTGCATTGCGATCGAGTTCGTCGATCGCAAACGGGGAACCCGAGGCCCCCGGTCCTGGACCGCGATCGCTGGCGCGGGGGGGCGCTGGTTTGGCTCCTTGGGGTTCTGCTGGCAGGTTGGCATGAGCGGAAGCTACCTGCGGACCGGCGGATTTCATCGGTTCCCAGGAGTCTACCACCTTCTGCAAATGAATTGCCGAATGCACCACATTTTCAATTTCTTGGCGCATTTGTTGATTTTGCTTAACTAACTGCTGATTTTGAGTATTGAGCGAGTCAAGCATTTCCTGGGCCGCTTGTAATTCGGCAACCACTTCTCGATACAGAGAAATCGGCACCGACGGAGAATAGGATTGACTGGAACTCGGGGGGGTTGGTGGGGTTGGCGGCGCGTTGCCGGGAGTTGTAGTATTTCGCATAGTGGCTTAGTGGTAAATCATCGAAGGACTCAATGCGATCGCAAGTGTTTTCCTGCTCGCGACGATCTTCTCTATGCCTCAGATTACAGCAAGCTCAACCCCGATTCGTCAAGAAATCCCCACAAATTTCTCCGGCAAATGCTACTGCCAACTGACAAATTGTCGGTTGTTTATTCTTGATTGTCTATCAGTTGCCGTGGCTAGTTTGCCCCCGGGTCTGGTAAATCCGTGAAATTTTGACCCCCACTGAAGCCAAAAACGAGAAACTCCCGGCGTCGCAGCAAACAGCTTCCCTGTGAAAATCCCTCTCGACTACTTCACAGATTACTTTTTTGTCGCGGGAGTTTATAAAAAAAATATAAAGAAACGCCAGGGGTTCGGATTTTTTCAGAGAAAATAGAGTTCTACTTCCTCTCAGTTGACCCCGAATTCTCTCCCTTTCCGGAAGATAGTCCGCTGACCATTTCCTCAGATTTAACGTTCACTTTACATCAGATGTTGCATACCACTACCCTAGAAAAATTCACCACCAACCATCTGTCGGAACTAGAAATTGTACTGACTTGCAGCAGTCCTCAGCCCGAGTCAGAAAAAACAGAAAAGCTGAAACGTATGTTAGAAAAGTCGGTGTATTGGCCGGCTCTATTAAACTTAGCCAATCGCCATCGGGTCACGCCCCTGGTGTATGCCGGTTTCAACCCGCTAAAGGAGCGAATTCCGCCGAAAATTTTCCAGCAGTTGCACCTAGATTTTCGCCTAAACAGCCGACGCAGTTTATTGTTGAGTGGGGAACTGATAAACCTGCTGAAGTTGTTTGAAAAAGAAGGAATTGTTGGAGTTCCTTTCAAAGGAGCGGTTTTGGGAGCTTCAGCTTATGGGAATTGTTCCTTGCGTCAGTTTACCGATATCGACCTGTTAATTCGCGAAAAAGATATCGAGAAAGCGAAAGCGGTGTTGTTGGCCCAGGGATATGGGATGAAAATCGAGCGGATCGAACTGACTGCGGAACAGGAGGAGAAATTTTTGCGATCGCGGGATATTTATCATTTCGTTCGCGAAGCCGCTTATCCGTTCGTTCATCGGCGAAAAAAATTGGTGGTGGAACTTCATTGGGGAATTATGCCGAAATATTTTAGTTTTCCCCTGGAAACCGAAGCCTTTTGGAATACACTGCAAACTGTGACGATTTCCGGTCAAGAGGTGCCCTGTCTTTCCCCAGAAACCACCCTTTTTGTTCTGGTGGGACATGGGACGAAAGACTGTTGGGGGCAATTGGCTAGAATTGCCGACATTGCATACTTGATTCACAGCCACCCCGAGCTTGATTGGGACCGAATTCAAGAACAAGCGCGGTGTCAGAGAGTGCAGAGAATGCTCGGATTGGGGTTAAAGCTGGCGTCGGAATTATTAGGAATTGATTTACCCGAAAATATTCAAGAGAAACTGAACCGCGACCCCAGCTTGAAATCCCTCGTCCCTTGGGTTTATCAACAATTGTTCGACCCGCAATTCAGTTCCGAACCCGATGGCACCCAGACCCGATTTCACCTGCAAGTTAGAGAACATTTTGCCGATCGCCTGAATTATTTTGTCCAACTTGCAACCACCCCAACCACATCAGACTGGTTGTTGTTACCGTTAGCTGAGTTTCCCCGATTTCCCTATTATTTTCTGCGCCCCTACCGACTGGTGCGCGAACAAATTATGAAAGTTATGCCAAAACAGAGCCATTAATCTAGCCAAATCGCTGTTCGATGAAACCCGGGAGAATTGCGATCGCTTTAAATTGTTGAAAGCGGGGTTTTATGGGAAAAACCAGATATGCTCTCGGGGCGGGTTTCCGGTGACAAGCAACCGCGCGGCGATCGCGTCCATTTGACCCCGCTGTGATTTTTCTCCATTTCATTTTTTTTGCTTTATAAGCGCAATAATTAAAGCAACGCCCGCTTGATTCAAAGCAGGGGGGTAAATGCTCTCAGATATCCTTTTATCATCTGGGTTTTAGCAGAGTTTATCCGGATAGAGTTTCCTGCCGTAAAATTGCTGCATTTGAAACACAAAAACTCAAAATAGTAAGTGACAAAAATCCCATTGTAGGCTGAAGGATACATCCACTCGAAAAAAACGGCTAAATCCCTTGACAAGGGGAAAAAATAAGGTTAATTTAGGGTTAAGTTTGGTGAAAGACCTTGGATATATCTGGCTAAAATCCACCCAAACCGTTACCGAGGCATTGTAGTTTTCCCTGCTTTGCCGTAATCTACTGTTGTAGAACACAGGTAAAATTGAGGTCGGGTTTTGTCAGAATAGTAAAGTCGTAAGGGTTAAGTGGCTCGATTGGCCCACAGTTTAAAGCAAAACTCAATTTTGACTCATGCAGTAAATGGCTGGAAAATAAGCAATCGATGTCACCCATACTTTGCCGATAGATAAGGTCGAGCGATCGCCAAACGGATATCGTTTCTAGATATAGCCAAACGACAATGAACGTAGCGCAAAAATACAGAGTCAACAGTCCTAAAGTGGTTCACGAAACCATTGATGGAGAAGTGGTAGTGGTCAACTTAGACAAAGGGGACTACTATAGTTTTCTGGCAACCGGAGCCGAAATTTGGGAAAGTCTGATCCAAGGAACACCCAGCAATTTAGTGGTAGCAGAAATCCTAAATCGCTACGAGGGAGAACCGGGTCAAATCGAAAATTCAATTCAGGAATTTTTAGACAAACTGCAGCAGGAAGAACTGATTGTTCCCGCATCGAGTGACTCATTGACCTCGGAATCTTCATCCAGTCCTGCTGCGGAGAATGCTTCTCCCCCGCAAAAGCAGCCTTTTGAAATTCCTACCCTGCAAAAATACACGGATATGGAAGAATTGCTAGCGCTAGATCCCATCCATGAAGTGGATGAAATGGGATGGCCGAACGTCAAGCAATAAACGAAAGTGGACCACAAGCAAATCGGGGTTGAGAGAGATGCTCAGCCCCAAAAAATTCAAAAGGATAGAGCAAAAAAAACGATGGCGATCGAGCATGATTTAGGGCAGGAAACCACCTCTTTGAACAGTGACGAACAAGCGCCCCTAGATTTTTTTAATGCGGTGTACGCGCGTTACAAAACCGCAGAAACGGCATCGGAAGGGCCTGTGGAACGGTTTTATAACCTAGGGGGGCATAAAATTCGCTTGTGTTTTGCCGGCCAGGCGTTAATTCCTTATTTGACCCCGGCATTAGGGCATTTAGAAATCGAACCGATTGTTAATCCAGAACTGACCGTTTGTTTGTGGGATAGCGAATCCACCCAAACGGTTATGCCACCACCCCCGTGGTCGAAAGATTGCTATCATCCCAAACGGGGAGAAATTATCGGGTATAATACCGATCGCATTCATACCAGTTTTCAATGGGGGTCTTACGCTTTAAGTGTGTTAGATCGCGATCGCAACTTAGGGATTTACTGGGTGTCCACCGCCAAACAAATTCCCTATTGGGAAACCGGTTCTCCCCTGCGAACCATTTTTAATGTGTGGTTGAGTCAGCGAGAAGTGCAACTGGTGCATGCCGGTGCAGTAGGACTTCCCGAAGGCGGGGTTTTGCTCACCGGAAAAGGCGGTTCTGGAAAATCCACCTCAGCATTAGCCTGCTTGAATTCTAACCTTTTTTACGCCAGTGACGATTATTGTTTGATTTCCCCCACACCAACTCCCACGGTATTTAGTCTTTATAACACGGGCAAAAAAAATGCCGATGATGTAGAACGGTTGCCCTTTTTAACTTCTGCCATTCGCAATCGCGATCGCCTCGCAACCGAAAAAGCGCTTTACTTTATTCATCAAGCATTTCCCGAAAAAATCCTCACCACTTTCCCAATCAAAGCCATTCTCATTCCCCGAATTGTCGGTAGCAAAGACACTCGATTGCAAGCCACCTCATCCACCACCGCCTTAACCGCACTGGCTCCGAGTACGATGATTCAATTACCCGGTACCGGAAAAGAAGCCTGCCAAATGATGAAAAAAGTCGCCGATCGCGTGCCCTGTTACGAACTTCAATTAGGCAGTGAAATCGAGCAAATTCCACAAGTCATTTTCCAACTTATCAGCCAATAAATACAGTAAAAAGCGATGGAAAACTTACCGCTGGTCAGTGTTATTATCCCCGTTCACAATGGAGAAAACTATCTAGCTGACGCCATTGAAAGCGTTTTGGGTCAGAATTATCAGCCTCTAGAAATTCTAGTTATTGATGATGGTTCTACCGATAAAACCGCTGAAATTGCCAAGGAATATGGGGAGAAAATTCGCTACATTTATCAATTAAATGCCGGTCCGGCTGCAGCTCGCAACGCTGGCATAAAACTAGCAAACGGCGACATACTGGGGTTTTTAGATGCGGACGATTTATGGTCTGAAAATTGTTTGCACGCATTAGTCACCCCCTTGCGAGAATTTCCCGAGATTTTAATTGCCCAAGGGTTAATTCAAGAACTCGAACTCTCCGAGTCTCAGTTTCAAGAAACTTCTGTCTCCTATCAATACATTAATTTGGGAAGCGCTCTATATCGCCGAGTCGTTTTCGACAAACTTACCGGATTTGATGCCACCATGCGCTATGGCGAAGATGTGGATTTCTTCTTGCGAGCTTGGGAAAATAATATTCCCAAAACAGTCATCAAAACCGTCACGTTATTTTATCGCAAGCACGAGCAAAATATGACGGCGGGGAAAAAATTAGTAGACTTGGGGTTTTTGAGAGTGTATAAAAAGCACATCGAGCGCAAACGCCAACGCCAAGAATCTGCCCTCAGCTTACCCACTAATTTACCGCCGCTATCGGAATATCTCGGCGTTCATCCCAGTCATCCTCGATTTCAGTCATTTAATTAATTATTAACCTGAGGCAATCAATTGGGCGGAAAAAGCAAAAAACTGGGAATGAAGGATAACTCGATGCTGCAAACCACCGATTAACTGACAAAGAATGCAGGGAGTTTAACATGAGCGACAGTCAACCCTTAGTGAGTGCGATTATTCCGGTTTACAACTGCGATCGCTACTTAAAAGAAACGATTCTCAGCGTTTTGCAGCAAACTCATCCCCCCTTTGAAATCCTGGTCATTGATGATGGTTCCACCGACAACAGTGCTGCAGTAGCACAGGAATTTTCCGACTCCATTCAATACTATTCTCAACCCAATCAGGGTGCGGGAACTGCTCGCAACTATGGCACTCAACTCGCCAAAGGCAACTATTTTGCTTTTTTAGATGCAGATGATTTGTGGGAGAAAGACAAATTAACTCGTCAACTGCAAATCTTTGCCAATCGCCCGGAAGTGGACATGGTATTCGGACAGATGAAAAACTTTCACAGTCCCGAACTTCCCGAAAGTGTCAAACAGCAGTTTTACTGTCCTCCGGAATTAATTCCGGGATATCATCCTGGAACCTTGTTGATTAAACGCGAGGCGTTTGAGCGTGTCGGATCGTTCGATACCCAGTGGAAATTAGGGGAATTTATCGACTGGTATTTAAAAGCAATGGAAGCGGGGTTAAACAGCGCCATGTTACCTGAATTGGTACTCAGGCGCAGGATTCATCAAACGAATACTGGGAGTCGCGATCGCGACTTCCGAAAAGACTACGTTCGCATTGTCAAAGCATCCCTGGATCGCCGTCGAGGGAAAAAGCAACTATGAAATTTAACTTGAAGCAGCGGTTAAAAGCGGGTGTAAAAGGATTTCTCAATCCTTCCCCCCAGTCAGCAAAAGTTCTCAACGTACCGCCGGAACCCCGGGTTATTATCAGCGATCGCCTATTAGAAAATAAAAACGTCCTGATTACCGGCACCGGGCGTAATATTGGCAGAAGTATTGCCCTGGAAATGGCGAAACAGGGAGCCAATATCTTTGGAATTGAGCGTTCTGCCAACAAAACAGAACAATTAGAGTCGGAATTAAAATCCTATCCAATTCACTTTCAAAGCTTTACGTTTGATATCTCTAGGCATGAGGAAATGGTCCAGTTTTGTCGCGAATTAGAGTCCAGTGAAATTGATATAGATGTACTGGTGAATAATGTGGGACTGAAAATCGAGAACATCGGACTACAAAAGTTCAATTTGGACGATTGGCACGCTACTTTTAATACTAATGTATTGGAACCGATGTTTTTAACTCAGGCGATCGCCAACAGAATGCGCGATCGGCAACGGAAGGGGTCGATTATATTTATCACTTCTATACACCAGTGGGAAATTTCCCGCTGGGTGAGCTACAGTGCCTCTAAAGCCGCATTAAGAGCGATCGTCAAAGAACTCGCCCTAGACCTTGCGCCCCATGACATCCGGGTGAATGGAATTGCGCCGGGATGGATCGCAGAAAACGAGGACGGCACCCCGCTGCCGCACCCTTATACCGTCCTGGATCGGCATTCTATTCCCCCGCGTTACATTGGCAGAGCGGCAGTATATTTAGCGGCGGATTATTTCTCACAATTTACGACCGGCACGATTCTCAAAATCGATGCCGGATTATCTTTATACAATCATCGCGTTCGCGAACATCCACCCCACTGACGAGGTAATTGCCCAAACCCTAAAAAATAGGATGATTGTGATGCTAAAATCTCGACTCAAACAAATGTGGAAAAACCGAATCCAATATCGGTTTAAATCCCCACTGCAAAGCAACTGCCCCGAATTCGCGCGTTTATTCCCCCAAGGCGCGAAACTGCAGCGCGTTGCTAGGGGATTTGAGTTTACAGAAGGGCCGGTTTGGTTTGGCGAACGGCAGGTGCTTTTATTTAGCGATATTCCCGCCAATATTATTTACCAACTCAGCGCCACGGGTGAGGTCACTGTATTTAGAAAACCCAGTCACCACGCCAACGGCTTAACCCGCGACAGACAAGGACAATTGATTGCCTGCGAACATGGAACTCGCCGCGTTACCCGCACGGAAATGGATGGAAAAATTACCCCATTAGCTGTCAGTTTTAACGGCAAAAAATTAAACAGTCCGAATGATGTTGTGGTCAAAAGTGATGGGGCGATTTACTTTACCGATCCGCCCTATGGAATCGAGCCACAACAGCAAGAACAACCGATGCAAGGGGTTTATCTCATTTCCGGCGATCGCACCGAAACCGAAATTCTCCTCGTCGCCGATGATTTCGAGAAACCCAATGGTTTAGCGTTTTCGCCCGATGAGAAAACACTCTACGTGGATGATTCCCAACGCCGTCACATTCGCGTGTTTGATGTTTTAGAAAATGGTAAGCTAGGGAACAGTCGAATTTTTGCCGATATGAATGTCAAAGAACCCGGTTTGCCCGATGGGATGAAATGCGATCGCCAAGGCAATCTTTACTGTACCGGTGCCGCTGGAGTGTGGATTTTTAACCCGCAAGGCACTCATTTAGGAACGATTCTCACCCCAGAACAACCGAGCAACTGTGCTTGGGGAGATGACGATGGGCAAACCCTTTATATCACCGCTCAAACTTCCCTCTATAAAATCCGCGTCAATTCCCCAGGAATTCCAGTTTTCCCCTCACTCCCAGCATAAGATGGGAACGATTACACATCAAGGTTCCGCCTCATCTGGAAGTCGGTATGCAACCGGATGGGCAGAATTTCTTCTCCATTAAAATATCGAGGACACTGAATATGAACCAACAAAATCCGATGATTTGGGGTCAGCCCACATTCGAGCAAAAACGACTGCTCCAAGCTGCTGTGGAAACCAGCGAAAAAGCGATTGCTTACTGGGAAGAATGGAGCGCCTCAGTCAATATTGAAACCCTAGATTCGGAATCATATCGCTTGCTGCCATTATTGTATCGAAATTTGTCCCAATACCATATCGGCGATCGCCCCTTGGCGAAGCTGAAAGGCGTGTATCGACGAACCTGGTGTGAAAACCAGGTGATTTTCAAAAAATTAACTGAAATATTACAAGAATTTGAAGCGGCAAGCATTCCCAGTCTCTTAATCAAAGATGCTGCTTTATGTTTGCTTTATTACTCCGATATTGGAGAGCGAACGATTCATAACTTTGAGATACTTGTCTGCGGGGAAGATGCGATAACCGCAATGAAAATCCTGTCGCGCATGGGGTGGAAACCTAAAAAACCCATCCCCGATCGCCTTTCTCCATCGGATTGTGTCTGGGAATTTACCACCCAATCCAATTTATCTTTAATGTTGCGCTGGCATTTATTTTGGGATGCCTTTGGCGAACCACTGGAAGAAACCTTTTGGCAAGGGGCCAGAAAAACTGCAGTGGGTGACACCTTCACCCATGTTTTGCACCCCACGGATCGATTATTTTATATTAGCGTAGCCGGCGGTTCCAGAACTCCCGTGGTGCCCTTAGTGCGGCTAGCCGATGCTTGCAGAATCCTGCAAGTGGATGGGGATGAAATTGATGGGGATGAATTGCGCGATCGCGTCAAAACCTTTCGCTTTATCCTCCCTTGGCAAAACTTTATCAAAGCCTTTGAAGATACCTTTCACGTACCGTTTGTCAATCCCACCGTTTCCACCAGCCAAACCTTAAGCGCTTCGCAATTTGAACGGCAAGAGTGGCGCTGCTTGCACTCCACTTCTCATTCCCCAATCAAGCGAGTGCTGAACAAGTATTTTACGTATCAAAGAAGGTTTGGAGCGCCGGAATACCGCGTCAATTGGGTAAAATTTTTCCGCACCTTAAAGACTTAGATTGCAGTGACAATCTTGCAGGGGAAAACTCCCGTGGGGGGAAAGTCTTTTATCGGATAGCCATCCGTAGAGAAGGTTATGGTAAACTAGAATGGGGAGACAGTGGGGAAATAATTCCCCTCGGTTTTGTTTCTCCTTCCTCGCTTGCACCCTGTCCAAATTCTAGATTGATTCCAAACAATGACCCATTCTTCTACGCCATCCGAGTTGTCTTTCCAGAGCAATACTCCCGAGGAAACCGCCCAGGTGAAATATGGGGAACGAGAGATTGAGGAAGGTAAATTAATTACCTTCCCCAATCCCCGTGTGGGAAGACGCTACGATATTCACATCACCTTGCCGGAATTTACCTGTAAATGTCCCTTTTCTGGCTATCCAGATTTTGCGACAATTTACCTAACTTACGTGCCTAACGAGCGGGTGGTGGAACTGAAGGCGATTAAGCTGTACATTAATAGTTACCGCGATCGCTACATTTCCCATGAAGAAGCCGTGAATCAAATTCTCGATGATTTTGTGGCTGCTTGCAACCCGTTAGATGCAACCATTAAAGCGGATTTCAACCCACGCGGAAACGTTCACACCGTCATCGAAGTTCGCCATCAAAAGTCCGAATAATCATAATACAATTTCCTGTTTTCTCGTTCCCAGCTCATGCTGGGAACGAACCATCCGAGTTCCGCCTCCTGCAAGAAACTACAATTTTTCCCAAAAAACATTAGTTTTGATTGGCGAAACGAGAAGAAGCGATCGCAGGTTCTCCCGGAGTGGAACCGCTTTCTAAATTATCCAACATTTCGAGAACTTCGCGCTCGAATGCCACTTGGGCGCGATTGGTTTTTCCGCCTACATAAAATTCCCCCTCTTTTTCCAGCGCCCAAACTTGGGAATGAGACACATAACTCATCACCACGCCCATCATTAACAATCCAAACCCGAGATAAACAATCGGGATGCCCGGATCTGCTTTAATTTGCAACCCAGTGCTGCCAATTAAATCCTTAACTTTTAGGGTAACGCCATTCACCTCAGTTGCCATTCCGGTGCGAAGCGAGGTAATCAGTTTACCATCAGAACCATAAATTAATACAGTGCCCTGTAAATCTTTGGCCACCACAGAAACCCCTTCGCTCAAATCCGGTTTAGTGGGAATCCAAGTGCCCCAAAATCGCCCGTTTCCATTGGTATTTAACTTCGCCATTGGAAGCTGAAAAATGGGGCTATTATTAAGCTGCACTTGTACTGCAGCAACGCCCCAATCGGTTTGATACATGGTCACGCCTTTGTAGCGCAGGGGTTTATTCACGTGAATGGTGGTGCGATCGCGCTGGTTTCCCTCTTCATCCAATACCGAAAGGTCAGAATAAAACTGGTCAATCGTCCCATCGGGCAGATAATCAATCCAAAATCGATTGACTTTCACCGCCCAATCTTGCGGCACTTGCGCCGCCGCCAAAGGTCCGGCATCGATAATATTTTGCACGCGAAATACTTGCCCACTCGGAACCATTTCCTGCGCCATAAATCCGGTGAGCGCGCCCCAAATTGCCCCAGCTAAAATAATTAACATGCTGGCGTGAACCAAAATCGGACCGATTTTCCCGATTAATCCTTTGCGCGCGTAGAGGGCGTCGCCTTCGCGAAACACCCGATAGCGGCGTTTTTTTAACAGGTTTTCCAATCCCTCTATCGTCCCGATTTTGACTTGGGCGCTGAGGGCTAATTTTTCAAATTGGCGCGGTTTCTGGTAGAATTTCCAGCGACGGGCTGCAGTTAAGGCGGGGAATTGATGGGTAAAGGTGCAGGCGGTTAAGCTAGACCCGAAGAGTACCAGGAGGGATAAAAACCACCAGGTGCGATAAACGCTATCGAGTCCCATGAACAGAATCACTTTCCAGGTTAAAAAGCCAAATAAGGCGGGGTTTTCTGGATAGTTGGATTGGTAATAGGCGAGGGATTGACCTTGTTCGATGACGGTTCCGGAGATGCTGAAGAATGCGATCGCGAGTAACAGGGCGATCGCCAAGCGCAAATCCCCCAAAAACCGCAATACCTGCTGGCGGAAAAACCGCTTCAAACTCGACCAGCCGTTCGCTACAGTAGAAACAGAAGAATTGTCACTTGTCATTAGTCTTTTCTAGTTTAGTTGTGATGCTTTACTCGGTCAGTAGAACCTTGTTGCTTTCGCGAAAAGAAGAATAAGAAATCCTGTCAAATTGCGCGCCGCCACGCTTTTCTATTACGCCACGGGAACGAGGCGAAATAACAGAGAAAATACGCCAAATCCGACTAACAGCGCCCCACTGACGGGGGTAATCCAAGCGGACCATCGGCGCATTTCCAGCAGTTTTTTCAAGGTAGCGGTGAAGGTGCCGGCTAAAATCAAAGGCGCGACATAACCGGCGGTGTAGGAAAGAAGCAGCGCGCCACCGAGGAGGGTATTTTGCGTCGCCGCCACCCAGGCGAGCAAGGTTGCTAAAACTGGAGTGCTACAGGGAGATGCTACTAACCCAAATGTCAGTCCCAAAAGATAGGACCGCACCCCATCAGGCACGGTTTTGGGGATAAAATCCATGCCATCAACGGAAGGAAGTTTTAGGGGCAATGCTTCCAGGAGATTGAGACCCATGAGAATGGCGATAATGCTGACAATAATCGGCAATCCGATGCCCACTTGTCCGTACACCTGGCCCAGGAAAGCGGCGAGAATGCCCAATCCGGCGAGGGTGGTGGCTAACCCCAGGGAAAACCAGGTGGACTGAGTGGCCGCTTGCAGGCGACTTTTTGCCTCATAGCCGCCGATATAGCCGATGGTAATCGGAAGCATGGACAACATGCAAGGGGTCAAACTGGTGAGCAAACCGGCGAGAAAAATAATCCCGACGCTAACCCAGGTGAGGTGACTTAGCTGGGTGGAGACGAGGGTATCGGCAAATTGTTGCAGTCGGTACAGTTGGGTTTGCACAGTATCTATCATGCTTTGGTTTTGCAGAACGCCCGATCTGAAGCAATTGTAACCTAAATGGGGATCCGGTGCTGGGATGGGCGATGGCGATGCAGGGGCGATCGCTTCGCAAGGAGGATGCAGGCGCGGTTAATTCTCGGAGAAATCAAGACCTGCGATCGCCTTTCCATTCGATAAAATAACACCATTACCCTTGTAAATACTCCGGCGAGGTTGCCCATGTCTGTCATACCTCAATCCCCTGTTTCCGAATTAAAAATTACCTGGCCCAAACTCCCAGATGACTTTGTACTCCCGGACGATCCTGTGGAAAATTCAGAACATCCTTTATTAGCGAACGCCTTGCGTCAATCCCTGCCTTCAGGATTAATAGAATCGGCTTTAATTACCAGCAATTTTGCCCTCTGTGCTGCAATTAATGACCGCTTTATTTGTAAAGCTCCCGATTGGATGTACGTTTGTCCCCTAGAACCTTGGCCCCATTCCGCTCCCCGTCGCAGCTATACCCCTCACACGGAAGGACCGGTTCCGTTAATCGTGATGGAATTTCTCTCCGACACCTATGGGGAAGAATATTCTATGGAGTTTCAACAGCGCATCGGCAAATGGTATTTTTACGAACAGGTAATTAAAGTGCCGATTTATGCTATTTTTCAGCCGCAAACCGCTCATTTAGAAGTTTACGCTTTAGAGTCGCAGGGCTATCAAGTTCAAACCACGAATGCAGCGGGTCGATATTGGATTCCCGGACTCGAATTAGAGTTGGGCGTCTGGGAGGGGACCCGCGATAACCGCACCGGCAATTGGTTGCGCTGGTGGAATGCTCAGGGAGAACTGCTCCTGTGGCCCGAAGAACTTGCGGAGGATGAGCGCCAGCGTGCGGACACTGAGCGCCAGCGTGCGGACACTGAGCGCCAGCGTGCGGACACTGAGCGCCAGCGTGCGGAACAACTGGCGCAACGGTTGCGGGAGTTGGGCGTGGATCCGGATAGTTGATGCTGGATTCGATTACCTCAAGGAAATGAGAGGTGCTTTATTCTCCCATTCATCCCGAATCTGCCTGTGAAAAGTCGGCTTTAAATTAGCCCGTTGATGCTAAGGATGGGGAGAATTGTTTTGCCCGAGGCGATCGCATAATTTGTC
This sequence comes from Phormidium sp. CCY1219, assembly GCF_055795085.1. Lineage (NCBI taxonomy): Bacteria > Bacillati > Cyanobacteriota > Cyanophyceae > Oscillatoriales > Oscillatoriaceae > Phormidium > Phormidium sp. CCY1219. Next base: position 51,215 of record NZ_JAYFEQ010000594.1, read on the forward strand.
AGGCAAAGTCCTGCGATCGCCTCGATTTTTATTATTTGTGTCTCACAACACCAATACAATACAATATATAGACCCTCCTACCCTCGGCGGCGTCTTCTCGAAGCGGATCCGCGCCGATCGTGCAAGGAGACCACCTCAGCTTGACTGCTTTCGCGGGCGACGCGAATCAACATGCCGGCGCACATCAAACTGGCAATCATCGAACTGCCTCCATAGCTAAAAAACGGTAAGGGCAAGCCGGTGGTAGGTAGCGCCCCAGTTGCCACGCCAATATTGAGCAAAGACTGTCCGATGGTGACCACCATTGCCCCGATCGCCACTAACTGAAACACCATTTCTCGCGCTTTATACGCCACCAACAGGGCCACGGTGGCATAACTGCCCAGCAGCAGCATGAACATCATACTGCCGACAAATCCAAATTCTTCGGCAAACACGGCAAAGATAAAATCCGTATATTGAATCGGCAAGTAGAGCAGTTTTTGTTGCGACAGCCCAAAACCGGTGCCCAGGGTGCCACCGGATCCCACAGCGAGCAAACTTTGAATGAGCTGATATCCATCGCCGAAGCGATCGGACCAGGGATTTAAAAACGACATCACCCGCCGTCGCTGATATTCTTTCACGGTAATACTAATCAGGGCTAACATCACCCCACCCAAGGCGGTGCTCCCCAAATAATAAAATGGCAATCCCGCCCCTAGGGCAATCAACCATAAACTCATGCCACACAGGGCCGTGGTACTCAGGTTCGGTTGCAGCAAAATGCCGAACAGTACCGCCGCAAAAATCAATACCCAGGTGATGCGAACCCCCCACCGCAGACGGTTCCATTGCCCGAAAATCCTAGCCGCCTGTAAAATCAAAAAAGGTTTGATCAGTTCGGAGGGTTGAATCGGAATCGGTCCGACTTTCAGCCAGCGCGTCGCCCCGTTGACGGTGGTACCCACCCCGGGGACAATCGTCAGCAAAATCAACCCGAGGAAAATAATTACTCCCCAATCGGCAAATCGTTGAATGTAGCGCAGGGGGAAGTACACCAGAATATTGAAGCCAACTAAACCCAAGACAACCCAGATGAGTTGTCGTTTGAAGTAATAGAGTCCATCGCCAAAGTCGGCATTGGCGCTGGGGTAGGAGGCGGAGAAGAGTACCGCCAATCCCACAAACAGCCACAGGAATGTCAACCACCGCAACAAACGAGCTTCGATGGCCCACTCTTTGACGGCGGGGTCATAAATTGGAATCAGTAGGCGTTGCATATCAGGGGCGATCGCTGCAAAAGTTTAGTTCAGTATATTTTAATTTTCTCCGTTCCAACATGGTCTGAGAATGGGTGAATTGAAAATGAATAATTTTAAATTGATAATTGGTAATTTGCCCACACAAGCCGCCGCCTTTCCCCCTGAAAACGCAAAAAGAGGTCTTGGAGACCCCTTTTCCTCTGTATGGATAGCTGTAAAAGCTTTTTTCGTAGCCTGGGTAAAAATTACATTAAGCCGGTATTCATTCCGGGCTTGCCGGTGGCGAGTTGCACTTTGAGAATTTTGCCACCCATTTTCATAATCCGTTGCTGTTCTTTGAACCAGTTGTCGTAGGGCACCAGCTTGGTGAAATAGGTGTTTTGCAGTTCGCGCTGGGTGCGGATCCGCGTCTGACTGGGAACGCAGGCAGTCACCTTAAACATTCTCATGGGATTGTCTCTCCTGATTGGATTCGGAAAAATTTCTTATGTGAACGCGACTATTTTAATTCAAGGCAGGGAGTCGAGAGTCAATACTAGATCGCTAAAACTCAATTCATATGCCTGAACGAGCCTTTGACGAGCTAGCACTCACTCTGGACTTCCCTGACCTCAAAACAAGGGGAATTGGTTGTCTGAGTCCTTCTCAAGTTGCGCTCAACTCAGAAGTTAGAGGCGATCGCCTCCGACTCTCCAACCTCATCACTCAATAGTTAGCTCAAGCCAGAGCAGATGTAGTCGAAGTAAACGCCCATTTCTTTACCGGCGTCGGGACCGACTAAACCGGCGGTGACTTCTTTCATGGCTTGGATGGCTTGCACGGTTGCGCCGATGGGCACACCCAGGGAGTTGTAGGTTTCCTTCAACCCATTGAGCACGCGCTCGTCGAGAATGGAAGGATCGCCTGCCAGCATGGCGTAGGTGGAATAGCGCAGGTAGTAGTCGAGGTCGCGAATGCAAGCCGCATAGCGACGGGTGGTGTACATGTTGCCACCCGGACGGGTGACGTCAGAGTACAGCAGAGACTTGGCAACGGCTTCCTTCACGATGGTGGCGGCGTTGGCGCTGATGGTGGTTGCCGCGCGAACCCGCAGTTCGCCGGTTTGGAAGTAGCCCTTGAGCTTGTCAAGAGCGGCGTTGTCTAGGTACTTACCTTGAACGTCAGAGGAGTTAATAACGGCAGTGATTGCGTCTTGCATCTTTATGTTTCCTTAAACTGCGTAATCTGGGATGGTTTGCCTTGAACGAAGTAGTAGTGCCGAATCGCCCTACTGCATCGCACCGATAACGTAGTCGAAGTAGGAGCTAGCTTCTGCTGCGTCTTCCGCAGACAGCAGAGAACCCGCCACATTCTTCATGGCGCGGATTCCTTCCGCAACCGCTTCGATGGGGGTGCCCAGGGATTTGTACATCTCGCGCACGCCCACGATGCCGATTTCTTCGATCGGGGTCACGTCGCCCGCAACGATACCGTAGCTAATCAGGCGCAGATAGTAGTCCAAGTCGCGCAAGCAGGTGGCGGTCATTTCTTCGCCGTAGGCGTTTCCACCCGGAGACACCACGTCAGGACGCTTTTGGAACAGTTGGTCGCCCGCTTGCTTCACGATCCGCTCGCGAGATTCGCTCATAATTTGAGCGATGCGGACGCGACGTTCGCCAGTGGTGACGAAAGCTTTGATCCGATCCAGTTCGCCTGGGCTCAGGTAACGAGCCTCAGCATCGGCATTCACGATGGACTTCGTGACGATACTCATTAACGACTTCCTCCAACTTCTTTAGAGAGTGTATCCAGATTTGTAAGCTATGAAATCAGCTTTTTGCAACTCGGTGGCCGGGTCTGTGTCTTTAAGCTTTTTTACTTAAGCACTCAGGATCGGAAACCGGAGTCCCTTTCTCCTGAGCTGGCCCAGATGTCCCCTCAGTATTGTAAGGGAACTTGTGACACAAAAAAACACTGACTTCGGCAGGTTTTGCAAATACGGATATTTTGCAGCATGACGTTTACTTTCGCGACAGTTGCGTAACATTTTGTAATAAAAATCCTCATATTTTCCCCTCAATCCCCCTAAATTGAGTATTTTTACTCATGTTTTCCGGGGAAAATTGGCAACCTAGCTGAAATATTGCTGTTTGGCGATAAGCAATTTGCTACGCTTTCAGAGGATCCACCAGCGGCTCGCAACCCTTCCCACCCCCCCGATCGCGATCGCCCTCCCTCCGGCGATGATAAAATCCCCCCAAACCGATCTAGGGATTCTTTGAGAATTTCAGGACAATCACACCAACCTCACGGGTTGGGTGGCAAACTCGAAAGCCACCCTACAGGTCTATAACCGGATCCAGGCGATCGCTCCTGACCCAATCCGGAAACGCGATCGCCATTCCACTCGATTCATATCGCCCATGCAAGCCAATTCCTGACTCAGCCAACCGGGCAGGCACCGAATCGGTGAACAAGACTCTACCTCATCAATACAATATAAGAACCGCTATATTTCAGTGGGATGTGGCTTAATCCCCCAATAGCTCCACGGGGCGAAAGCGTCTCCATCCACACCTTCGCCCCGCAAGATTTCGGCTTATCGGGTCGATCCCCCACCAGGCGCTTGTCCGGCGATTTCCACTTCCAACCCATACCGATCGCTGTTGCCGCGTTTGACCCTAATTAGGAGAACTTTTTCCACTCCCTTGTTATTTTGCCGAATCTCGTTTCGGTTGACATGAATGTAGGTGGTCACCACTTGACGCCAAGCTGTCCATCCATCGGGGTTTTGGGCCGCGAGTCCCTTCGCGGACTTGCGGCATTCCGTCGGTTAACGGGATTGCCCAATTTCTGCCTATTTTGAAGGCTCCGCAAACTCTGCCAGTGAATAAGAGTTTTCTCATATGAGAGGAAGAAATCCCGAGTATTTGTGCTGCTTGAGTAGATCCAACTATTCTCATCGAAAAAAACTGTTGCTATTAAACTATAGTTTAAATCTAGCAGGGGTTGGCAAATTTGTCTAGTCCCGAAACACAATTCTTTACATTAGCAGCGCTCCCAACCTCCCAAAAGTAGAATTACTCATTCCAGAGGGGTCTTGGCAAAATTAGATATAGCAGGTCTCTTTCTTGATGCGATCCGCAACCGAATAGTCCCAACCGCGCAGGCACCGAAGCGATGAAAAAATGTTAAACTAAGCAATTCCGTCACCAGAACTACTCGTCTTCAGAACCGGACTTGAGATTTTCACCTCATCCGGCTC
>NZ_JAYFEQ010000595.1:0-10256 GCF_055795085.1 Phormidium sp. CCY1219
TCCATTTCCCCTGGCTCTCATCCCGACGCTCACCAAGCACGGGTAGAGCGCGGGGCTTCCCGCCGAGAAGCTAACTGTGGGTAGAAGTTGGCGACTGAGGTAACTCAGTCAGGAAGTCCAGGTCGCCACTGGAGCGACCTTACTCTTTTAGCATAGCAGGAACGTGGTGGTGCTGTAGTAGCGGTTGTTGCGATTCGCCTCCTTGACCCGGCAAAACTTCAGGGAGTCAGGGCGATCGCACCCAGACTGATTTTAGCAGATTCTCTCCTCAGTGACGTGGAAAGCACAGGCACCACGGAGGAATTTTGCTCCCCTGGGGTCTCAGGGTCGATCGTGCTGCCAGAGGCTTGAGGGATCCCTGGGGGTTGCCGCCCTCTGTAGGGGAGCGATCGCCGGGGGGCTGCAATGGCTGAAATCCCCTTTTGGGGAAGCTTCCCCTGTCTGGAGGGGTCGTTTAAATCCTCGGGTGGGGAACCTTTTTCTTTTGCGGAACTAATTCCCGGTTCAGACAGTTCGATCAGTGTAACAACTACCTTTTCCTTCGCTTGTGCAGGAGGATAGTTTTCTGTTTCCTGGCATGGATAGCACCCGCCGCGATCGCCCCCTTTTCTCAGATGAGGGCGATCGTTGCACCCCCTTCCCCTTGTCCCCAGTTGGACAGTTGAAAAAGTACAACATTCCTTTGCGAAAACTGCCTGGTGCTTCAACCACAATGAAAATAGACCAGGAGGCAAGTCCCGACTCTTTCCACGTTCAATACCTACCATGAAGACTTCTTTTTTACTTAAAATTACGGCGGCGGCTACCGCAGCCCTCTCTACATTAACCTTGAGTACCGCTTCTTTCGCTGCCCTTTTCGGACAGCGATCGGTGAACCAAGATCGGTTTATCGCGATCGCTCAACCCTATGCCGGCGGTAGTTCCCACGCTTTGTTGATTGTGGAGCAAATCTCTGACGCGCGTCCCTGCTGGCGAGAAAGCGGTAGCAGTCCCGTCAAGGTGGATCCGCTACTGTTTAGTTTTGACTTCACTGGCATCTGTGGGCGCAGTATGGATAGCAATGGCCATTCCATCCGCGTGGGCGGTGAAGATGTGGGTTTGCAATATAGTTTGCGAATCGTTCGTCGCGATGGGGATCTGGTCCTGCTGGGGGTCAACGATCGCGAGCGCACGGAAATCGAAATCGGACGCACGAACGGCATTACCTCGGCTTACGATTCTAAAATTCAACTCAATCCGGGCTGGAGTTTCGCCAAACGAACCTACAACGGTAAGGTCTTAGGTCACGTCTATCTCGCCAATAATCAGTCGTTGACGGCCCTTGCCCGACCGCGTGGGTCTTCTGGCGGGGGGATTATCGATCCTGCCCCGGTGGAGCCTCCTTCTTCTGGCGGGACTACCTTTGCCGATATCCGCAATGATGTCTATGCCAACGAAATCGAACAGGCGGTGGCAATGGGTTTCGTGGCTGGATTCCGCGAAGACAATACTTTCCGCCCGCAAGTGGCCCTGACGCGCGAACAATTGGTCTCAATGGTCATCGAGGCGTTAAAAAATGTTCCGGGTGCCAATATCAATCTCCCATCGGGGGTTTCGTCTCGTCCTTATTATGATGTGGAAGCCTCTCGCTGGAGCGCGCCTAAAATTGAATGGGCGAAGCAAAACAATATTGTCAGTGGCTATCAAGATGGCAGTTTTCGCCCCGCTCAATCGGTGACGCGCGCGGAACTGATGGCGGTACTGCGGCGATCGGCGGAATTTGGCAATACCCTACGCGGCGCAAATCCCTCGATTAACCCCACTGGCTCTTCTACTGTCTTCTCGGATACCCAAAACCACTGGGCGGATTCTCTAATCGGTCAAATGTCGGCGTATTGTCAGGTGGCTTCTCCGCTCAATGAGGTGGGCAACCGCTTTTACCCGAATAATCCGGCGTTGCGAAACTATGCCGCTGCGGCGACCTTGCGGATGGTTAATTGCGTGAAGCAGTAATCCTTCCCATGTCAATTTCTTCGATCGCGGATCTCGCGGTTCATTGTTGCCGATATGAATTCATCACCCGGTTTTGGTTCTGCAAAATCGGGTTTTTTATCGTCTGGCCAATTGCCCCATCCTCCGGCTGGATGTCTCATTTCCTGACACTGTGGAAAAACTGGGCTTGGTTGAGGCAGTGGTCACCGTCAGCCTGATTATAATTGGAACAATCTATCTGGAAACAACCGAGGTGAAACGATGCAGAAAATAGAACGCAATCTAGATTGGACGAGTCTTGTTCACCGTCTTTCTCAAGGCGATCGCCTGGAAGTGGCGGAGTCGGTTTCTCTGCTCTGTTCGGCGGTGGGATCGATTGTGGCGGGATTGTCCGGACAGGTTCTGTTCGCCGCTACTCCCCTGACTCTGGCTTTGTGGGTCAATATGGCCAAGCGGAACCGCTTTGCGGAACAAATGCGCCTCGAACATGAAGGGGCGATCGCGGATCTGCAACAGATGGTGTCTTCTGTGCGGACTTCGGTGGAACAGTTGCCAAAAAACGATCGCCTCCGGGAATTGGAAGACTCTCTGGTTAGAATTAGTCAGGCGATCGCCGAGCTAGAAGCACAACAAAGTCGCCCTCAAGCTTCCCCCAATCCGATGAGTTCTCCCGAACTTTTGGAAGAATTCGCGATCGTCCGCCGCGCGATCGTCCGCCTTCGCGATCGCACCGAAACCACTTTTACCGAACTCGAAGACAATTTCTCTCGAGAAATTCAATCCCTTCGTCAGCAATTCCCTCCCTCTCCTGTCTCCGAAACTCCGGAATTCGCTCACATCGAAGCCGATATCGCTCGCCTTTCTCAAGGCTTTTCCCAGATACAACACCAGGTGGAAAGTTTGACTCCCTCACCAGAACCGGAATGGACCCCCGTCCAGGGTCAAATTACCCAACTGCAACAACAAGTGGGCAAACTACAACAGCAAAATCGACAGGTGGTCAAACCCTATCTCAAACATCTGACCTTTTCTCTCAAGCAATTAGAAAAAGACATTCACCCCCACCCCCAAACTCCGCCCCACTCATCTCAAACCCACGAGTAATCTACCCTCTAATTTAGGCAACTGACCGGAGATTCTCCCCGTTATTCCTGCTGATTTTTACCTCATTTAATAGTATTTTATTCCGGGATAAAGTACCATCAATAAATGGAATTGCTATTTTTAAAAAAATAGCCAATATTACGGTTTTAGCAGCAATTAAATAATTTCAACCCATACAAATGTAGGAAAAATGATGTAAACCAATTTAGAAATGCCCTCTTTTTTAGCTGTATTTAGAAACAAGGGCAATTTTTTTACTCAAAAAGAGCTATAGGAAAGTATTTAAAGCGCTTACAGATAAAGGATAAAACATCAATTGCCAATCAATAAATTGTTAACAATTTAATTTAAAAACCCCGATTCAGCATAGAGAGGGGGAGGTTAAGGAGACATTCGGCGTAGGTTCTGCTTTAATCAGGATGGACGAGAGAAAACAGAGCATGAGTAATCCATCAAAGCAGACACCAATTCCCGAATATACCTGGAGTCGTCCCATTGGGTTAGGGTGGGACAATCCTTATACCGTGCGCTATCGCAGTAATTTAGACGATGGACCTTGGCACGGGATGCCCCTGGGGGGGTTTGGGGCTGGTTGTATTGGCCGATCGCCGCGCGGGGACTTCAACCTGTGGCACCTGGATGGCGGGGAACACACCTTTCAATCCCTTCCCGCCTGCCAATTCAGCGTATTTGAGGAAGCGCAGGGAAAAAAACAAGCCTATGCCCTCTGTACGGAAGCGCCTGGGGAAGGTCAACTGTCGGCGTGGCAATGGTATCCGGCATCACAATCCACCACCGACAAAGGAGAAGAACGAACCACAGGCAGATACCATGCCCTTTATCCCCGTAGCTGGTTCGTTTATAACGGAGTATTTCAGGCGGAACTAACCTGCGAACAATTTTCGCCGATTTGGCCGCACAAGTATCAAGAATGCAGCTATCCGATCGCAATTTTTGAATGGACCGCATATAATCCCACAGACGAACCCATCACCTTGAGCATCATGCTAACTTGGCAAAATGTGGTGGGTTGGTTTACCAATGCCATCCCCCCGCAAGCATCGGCGATGTCTGGGGGGCTATCCGGGGTGCCGGTCACCGTGCGCGATGATGGATCCCCGGTGTACGAATACAAACCGCGATGGGGAGAGAGTGAAGGAAACTTCAACCGATTTATCGAAGACTTTCACCGCATCGGGTGCGTAATGACGGGGAATCGCCAGGGAGAGGTGCCCGAAGAAGGAGAAGGAGAGTGGGCGATCGCCACTCTCACCAATCCCTTTATGGAAGTCTTCCACCACACGCGCTGGAATCCTGCCGGCACCGGTGAGGAACTGTGGGACAGCTTTGCCCGGGATGGGTCGTTGGGCGATCGCACTGATGAAACTCCCGCCGACGCCTCGGAACAAATCGGCGTCGCCCTGGCGATCCGCTTTACCATCAGACCGGGAAAAACGCGCAAAATTCCCTTTATCCTCGCCTGGGACTTGCCCGTTACCGAATTTGCCCCCAATGTCTGGTACTACCGCCGCTATACCGACTTCTTCGGACGCAGTGGCAATAACTCCTGGACGATGGTTCGCACGGCCCTGAAGCACTTAAATATGTGGCGGGACAATATCCTCGCATGGCAACAACCCATTTTATCCCGCGAGGATCTGCCGGATTCGATTAAAGTGGCGCTGTTCAACGAACTTTACATTCTATCGGCGGGGGGTAGTTTGTGGACCGCGCAAGACGAACTCGACGCGCGGGGCAAGTTTGCCGTGCTCGAATGTTTGGATTATCGCTGGTACGAAAGCTTAGATGTGCGCCTGTATGGCTCCTTTGCCCTGCTCATGTTATGGCCGCAATTGGAAAAATCGGTGATGCTGGCATTTGCCCGGGCGATTCCCACCAGCGATCCGACCCATCGCACGATTGGCTACAATCAAGCGGATGCGGTTCGCAAAGTTGCCGATGCGACGCCGCACGATTTGGGGGCACCCAACGAGCATCCTTGGCACAAAACCAATTACACCAGCTACCAAGACTGTAATTTGTGGAAAGATTTACCCAGCGATTTTGTATTGCAGGTCTATCGCGATTTTCTGCTGACTGGTGCGCAGGATTACGAGTTTTTGTGGGATTGTTGGCCTTCTGTGGTTCGCACGTTAGGCTATTTGCAGCAGTTCGATAACGATGGGGATGGGATTCCGGAAAATGGCGGTGCCCCGGATCAGACTTTTGATGATTGGCAGTTGAAGGGGGTGAGTGCGTATTGTGGCGGGTTGTGGATCGCGGCATTGTCGGCAGCGATCGCGATCGCAGAAGTTCTGCTGGAAAACCCGCCTCATTCGGGCATTTTTACTGGCACTATCTATGAATCGGAACGCTCGGATTTACTGGAGACAACCGCGATTGAGGATACCTTAGCCACCTACCGCGATTGGCTGGCGCGATCGCGAAAAGTCTATCACGAAACCCTCTGGAATGGCAAATATTATCGTCTGGATAGCGAGAGCGGTTCGGACGTGGTGATGGCCGATCAATTATGCGGTCAGTTTTACGCGCGGCTGCTCGGTTTAGAGGATATCGTTCCGTCGGAATGTACCCTATCGACGCTGGATGCGATTTTTGAGGCTTGTTTCTTGAAGTTTCACGGGGGCAAATTCGGCGCAGCCAATGGGGTGTTACCCGATGGTTCGGCGGCGAATCCGGAGGCGACGCATCCCCTGGAAGTCTGGACGGGAATCAATTTTGGGTTGGCTGCCTTTTTGTTGCAAATGGGCAAAAAAAATGAGGCATTTCAACTGGCGCAAACTGTTATCGATCGCCTGTATGAAAATGGTTTGCAATTCCGCACCCCGGAAGCGATTACCGCCGCCGGTACCTTTCGGGCGAGTCACTATCTGCGGGCAATGGCGATTTGGGCGCTTTATGGGGTGTTGACGGAGTTTAAGGGTAGTTAAGGGCGATCGCCGTTGTGAATCTGGCGGTTTTTCCGTCGGATCTGCATTTTCATTACTCGCGACTCGATTATTTTCCATTCGCTGTACCTCGGCGTTCCCAGGCAAAAGCTTGGGAACGCCTCAAGCTTGGAAATCTGTCAAAATTGCCCGGGAAATTCACCGCCGGCAAGGAGGGGGTACTGCCTTGTGCCTCTATGCAGGATATGGCATAATTTCTTGGGAAAAAGGGTATTGCTGTTCCTATTTTTCTATTGACATTTCTCTGGAGGAATGATAATACATTTTACCGGATGAGGTGGCCCAGTGCAGGGGTGGCGATCGCCCCGTGCAATGCCGCACCAATTCGCACTTTCTCCCGCACATCATCGCCATCAGCACGTTCCGGGGGCTTCGATTTCACAGAAGAGAATAGACCCGCTTCTCGGGATTTTCATGCAAAAGATTTTTATCATATCACGCCTCATCCAAAAAACAGATCTACCCAGAGGCAGATTAATCCGGGTCTGCAATTGTGATGAAATAGCTATAAGTCAATGGACTGTTACTAAATTTCTATTCCACACAGACCGCGACCTTTTCCTCTTCTCCTTATTCAAACGGGAGAGACTACACCTGCGTCCCCTCCCTGGGTGCTGGGTGGAGGAGAGGGCAATTTATACCACGTTATCTTAAGGTTGAAATAGAGGAAAAAACCCGAACTGCCGATTTGAGCGAGTTTCCAGATTTTCAACTGTTTCGCCTTCACGTCAAAACCAGGGGAGTTTATGTTTGTCTACTTCATCACTCAGCCCCAAAAGTCCTGGGGCGTTTCTGGGATGCCAACAACCTTGGAGAGTGCTGACTTTCCAACCGAGAGAGGGTAACGCTCCAGATAGAGCGGGTTGAAAATTGGTTCCCGTGAGTATATTTTTTGAAATAGAGGCGAAAGCAATAGACCGAGATTAACCCGCTGTGAGCCAACACTTTATTCTTTCTAACTGTTTCACTGCTTTTACTAAATGCATAGAAATCGGCGACTGGCTTTCAACCCCGATCGCCTAAAAGCTGCGTGGATAATGCCAGGGTGCCCTGGCATCGCGCCACCAATAGCCGTGAATTTACGGATAAAGTATAGCGATTGCGGTGACTTTTTTATCATCTGTGGCTAGCAAACTAAGGGTAAATACTGAATTTCCCCGAAACGCCGATCGTTTTTTCTCAGGTTTTCAATTCATACAACTGGCAAGCGATGAATGCCAAATGCAATCAACCCAAAATGCGAGGAGCATAAGTAATGGTAGGGATTAACAAAAAATCGCAACCCAAAACCAATGCCTCAGCGGAAAGCACAGACAGGGACAGCGTGCTGATGCAGCGATTGGCGCAACTGGATATCGAGCCAAGCGCGGTATCGGAAATCACACAATCGTGCGATCGCAGTGAATTCGATTTAGGGGATGAACTGTTCTCCCTGGGCGATCGCGAACCCGCAGAACCGGAGAGTTACGCGATCGAGCGGGGTCGAGTGCGCTTGCTGGCGTTCGATCCCGATCGCGGACGAGAAGTCTGTGCAATGGTTCTCGAAGCGGGAGATATCTTTGGCGGGGATCGTTGTTTTCACCGAGATCCCCAACCCTATCGGGCGATCGCCGCCACGCCAGGGGAGATTTCGCGCCTGAGTCTGGCTCAATTGGACGGCGATCGCGAACTCGGGGGGAAACTCGAGGGCTACTTTCAGCAGCAAACCGCCCAACGACAACGGCAAATCTTCTTCAAAACCGCCACTGAATTGCGTACCCTATCGAGCCATCAGCTCGAGGAACTGGTTAGCTGGTGCAGCGATCGCCACATCAGCGCCGGATCCCGCTTAAGCGATGCCACCCCGGAACAACAGGGTCGCTTTTGGCTGCGTGGCGGCGAAATTGAGGCAGAATCCGCCGCCACGCAGCCAACCCCGGGAATCGGCAAGAGTTGGGGCTATCCCGAACCCACCCCCGGGGATTGGGTGGCCAAAACCTCCCTGTGGGCGATCGCGCTTCCCCAGGAATACTGGGAACAAGCTAAAGCGATCGCCCCCATCTTGGCAAACAACCTGCAACAGACCACCCACCGCAACGGTTCTGCTAACTCCCTTCCTTCCCCACTGGCACAACGCCCAGTCTCACCCCTTCCTCCCTCCAGCAGAACCGGGCGCAGCACCCCCCAAACTCCTCCTCGGGAAGCCACCACTCCCCCAACCCCACCCCCATCCAATACGGTCATCTTTCCCAAACCCCTGAAGCGGCAAATCCTGGACATTCTGGCTCCCTATCCCCACCTGCGCCAGCAGTCCTCCTCCGATTGTGGGGCCGCCTGTATGGCGATAATCGGACGCTATTGGGGCAAGCGCTTTAGCATCAACTACCTACGCGAACTTGCCGATGTGGGACGCTCTGGCGCTTCCCTGAAAAGCCTCGCTAAAGCCGCCGAAAAGGTCGGCTTCCAGGCCCGTCCGGTACGCGCTTCCCTGAGTCGCCTCGCGGAACAAAGCAATCCTTGGATCGCTCACTGGCAGGGCATTCACTATGTGGTTGTCTACAAAGTCACCTCGAAGCGAATTCTGATTGCCGATCCGGCGGCGGACAAGCAATGGGTTCCCCGGGCTAAATTTCTCACCAGTTGGACCGGGTATGCCTTGCTCCTCGATCCCACCGAGGCACTGCAAAACGCGGAAGAAACCCAGCAGCGCACCCTGAGCAGCTTCTTTCGGATCCTGTGGCCCTATCGCTCCGTGGGTTTGCAAATTATTATCGCTTCGGTGCTGATTCAACTGTTTGGTTTGGTTACGCCTTTATTTACCCAAATCATTCTCGACCAAATTGTGGTGAATAAAAGCGTCAGCGCCCTGCATGCTATCTCCGTGGGAGCGCTGTTGTTTGGCATCGGAACTGTCACTCTCAATGCTACCCGCCGATACCTGCTGGATTATTTTTCCAATCGCCTCGACTTGACTTTAATTACTGGTTTTATCAACCATACCCTGCGACTCCCTTTGAAATTTTTTGAATCGCGTCGGGTGGGGGATATCATCACTCGGGTGCAGGAAAACCAAAAAATCCAGCGGTTTTTAATCGGGCAAGTGGTTCTGGCTTGGTTGAATTTCTTAACGGGGTTTGTGTATTTGGGGTTGATGCTTTATTACAACTGGCGTCTGACCTTGTTGGTGTTGGCGATTATTCCGCCGATCGCCCTTTTGACGTTATTTGCCACGCCGTTTTTGCGGAAAGTCTCCCGGGAAGTGTTTAATGCGGCGGCGGAACAAAACTCGTCTTTAGTGGAAATGATGACGGGGATTTCTACGGTGAAAGCTGCCGCCGCTGAGCGGGAGTTGCGCTGGCGCTGGGAAGAGCATTTAACCAGTTCCCTGAATGCGCGCTTTCGCGCTCAGAAACTTGCTAATCGCTTGCAAGCTAGCAGCGGCGCGATTAATAGTTTTGGCAGTATTGCATTGCTGTGGTATGGGGCGATGTTGGTGATTCAAGGAGAATTAACTATCGGTCAGTTGGTGGCGTTTAATATGATGATTGGAAAGGTGATTAGTCCGATTTTGGCGCTGGTTCAGTTGTGGGATGAGTTGCAAGAAGTGTGGATTTCGGTAGAGCGACTCAATGATGTCCTCGCCGCCGAACCGGAGGAAAAACCGGGAAGTCGGATGTTGGTGCTGCCAAAACTGCAAGGGGAGGTGTCGTTGGAGAATGTGACGTTTCGCTACAGTGAAGAACAGGAGCGCAATACGTTAGAAAATATTTCGTTGGCGGTGAAACCGGGGCAAACGGTGGCGTTGGTGGGTCGCAGCGGGTCGGGGAAGAGTACCCTGGTTAAGTTGCTGCAGGGGTTGTATTCTCCGAATAGCGGGCGGATCGCAATGGATGGGCACGATTTGCGCCATATTTCACCCCAGTCGTTGCGATCGCAGATTGGGGTGGTGCCGCAAGAGTGTTTTCTGTTTTCGGGCACGATTGTGGATAATATTACGCTCTATGCTGATGATGTGCCTCTGGATCGGGCGGTGGAAGTGGCTAAGTTGGCGGAAGCGCATGGGTTTATTCAAGAGATGCCTCTGGGATATAATACTCAGGTGGGCGAGCGCGGAACTTCTCTGTCTGGGGGACAGCGACAGCGCATCGCGATCGCGCGGGCGTTGTTGGGCAATCCGCAGATTTTAATTTTGGATGAGGCGACCAGTTCTCTGGATACCGAGTCGGAACGTCG
>NZ_JAYFEQ010000596.1:0-245 GCF_055795085.1 Phormidium sp. CCY1219
CCTCCATTTCCCCTGGCTCTCATCCCGACGCTCACCAAGCACGGGTAGAGCGCGGGGCTTCCCGCCGAGAAGCTAAGCTGGCTTCTGCCCCACCCCCTACCCCCTCACGAAAAAAAAATTCTCTGTGCTCCCAATGAAAACTTCCTATTTTTTTTCTGGGATGCTATAATTTTTAGTAAGGCTCAAGTTATGGGTGCAGGCAGCACCGTTAAGCAATTTGTGCAATGCTTTTGCGCCCTGCCTGC
>NZ_JAYFEQ010000597.1:0-242 GCF_055795085.1 Phormidium sp. CCY1219
TGGCTAGTAATTCGTAAAACTTACGAGAAATAAATCCGGCGATCGCTATTCTGAATTAGGAGAGCGATCGCTTTTTTTCATGGTAAAATAAATCCAGGATATTTTCACCAAACTCAATGACCAGATTTGTTCACGACCAATTTGCCAAACAATATTTAGAAGAACTGCTCAGTGCATTAGGACAAGTACAAACTAGCAAAGAGGTAGCAGCAGAAGTGCAAGAAGTCGATGTGTTTTTTGTT
>NZ_JAYFEQ010000598.1:0-15266 GCF_055795085.1 Phormidium sp. CCY1219
GGGGAGAACTCCTCCCTACGCATAAATGACGAGGGTTTCCGTTCTCCCCCTTACCAACCCTAATTTCTGATGACTGACGACGCCGATATTAAAGAACTGATCGAAGCTGTGGAAAAGGCAGATTCGGCGCAAGGCTTAACCGACGCCGTGCGAGATTTAGCCGAAGCGCGATCGCCTGCAGCGATTGGGCATTTAATCGAAGCCCTCGGATTCAATAACCCCGGTGCTGCTGTTGCTGCAGTGGATGGACTGGTGGCATTAGGAGAACCGGCAGTGGTGCCCGTCTTGGAACAACTCGACGGATACAACTATGGCGCAAGAGCCTGGGCCTTGCGCGCCCTCGCGGGCATTGGGGATCCGCGCGGGTTGGACCTATTGCTCAACACCGCCGAAACCGACTTTGCCCTGAGCGTGCGACGGGCTGCGGCTAGAGGATTGGGGAATATCCTCTGGGATAAAATGGCGGCGGATGAAGTGCCCGCCGCCCAGGAGAAAGTCCATCGCACCCTGTTAAAGGTGGTGGGGGATCCGGAATGGGTGGTGCGCTATGCGGCGGTGACGGGGATGCAAGGTTTAGCCAAGGCCGTGAGTAGTCCTCCACCTAGTTGGTTTTCCGACCTGTTGGCACACTTAAGCGCGATCGCCAAAACCGATACTGAGTTGGTGGTGCGGTGTCGCGCTCAACAGGCGTATCAACAGTTAACGGGATAGGGCGGCGTGAGGATGGTAATTCGCGATCGCTCTTTTCGCCCAACCCGAATAAATTGGCGTAATTCACAACAAATAAAGCGATGATTAAACATATTGTAATGTGGCGGTTGAAAGACACGGCAGAAGGTGCATCTCGGGACGAAAATGCCCGCAAAATGAAGGCAATGCTGTTAGCGCTGAAGGACTCCATTGCCGAAATTAAGCAGATTGAAGTAGGAATGAATGCCCTCGCTTCTCCAGCGGCTTATGATGTGGTGCTGTATTCTGCTTTTGAGAGTTTTGATGCGTTACAGCGCTATCAGAAGCATCCGGAACACGAAAAATGTAAGGAATTTATCGGCAAAATTGTCAGCGATCGCGCTGTAGTGGATTACGAAGTTTAAGGCGTACAAACAGCAGAAAAAACGGCGACTTTTAGTCGCCGTTTGGAAGGACAACTCCGTTTGGCTAAAAGATTGGTGCGCTAAAAATCACGGACTTCCATGCAAGCAAGAGAGCAAATATTACAAAATATTAAGAGATATTAATATAATTATTATTTTGTATTGAAGGAGTTATAGTAGCGTCAGGTAGGGCTTGTGCTGGAGAGTGGCAAGAACGTCAGCAACAAGCATAGGAGAAGGGGCAAAGAGTCAAGACTCTTTGTTGGCTTC
This sequence comes from Phormidium sp. CCY1219, assembly GCF_055795085.1. NCBI lineage: Bacteria > Bacillati > Cyanobacteriota > Cyanophyceae > Oscillatoriales > Oscillatoriaceae > Phormidium > Phormidium sp. CCY1219. Next base: position 1,365 of record NZ_JAYFEQ010000598.1, read on the forward strand.
CCATACTTAGTTAAGAGGGGGACTACATCGTGGACATAACGGGCATTTACCTGACGCAGGGACAGCTAAACGTACAGGGTGAAGCGAACTTTATCGATGGGGAATGGTTTGGGGAAGATTTCACGAGGAATTTAGAGAAAGCGCCGGGGGTGGGATCTATATCCGCGATCGCATCCGGGATGGAACCGTGGGTGGAGGTGGAACTGGGGCAGGATTTGTATTCCAGGGATTTTGGCAATGGAGTTTCCCCCCAGAATGTAGAGAGTTCGCGGGATGGAGACCTGCTGACAGGTTTGGGCGATCGCGCGCAAGCAACGCCCCTCCACTCAGGGGAACTCGATCGGATTGCGGATGCAGCGATCGCCCGGTGGGGGAATACGGAATTTGGGCAGCAACATCACCAAGAACTGCAAAACATTACCTTTGAGATAGAAGATTTATCCGGGGCGATCGTCGGACAAGCGCGAGGAAGCCAGATTTTCATCGATCCCACTGCTGCGGGTTATGGCTGGTTTGCCGATGCGACTCCCTTGGACGATACAGAATTCACCGCCGCTGGAGAAGAATTGTACGCCGATCGCAACAGTATGGCGTTCGATCGCATGGACTTGCTGACGGTGGTGACCCATGAAATCGGTCACGTACTCGGTCTGGCGGATATCGAGGGTAGCGATCGCGCCGGGGAGTTGATGCACGGTTCCCTAGTAGCGGGGGAACGTCGCTTGCCGGAAAACCCGCAACCGAAGGACTTTTTGGCAGCAGGCGATCGCAGTTTCCCTCACAATTTAGAAGCCGATATCCTAATTGGGGATACAACGCGATCGCAGTATCTCGCGAATCCCACCATCAGCGAACCGTTGAAAACAGCGATCGTCAGTGGGTTGAGTGGAGTTGTCCAAACCCTCGACAATGCCAGCGAAACTCTGGGGAATGAATTACTCTCGATTCCGGGATTGATGGGCGAGTCTGGTGAGGGAGGAAATTTAGCCCTACCGGGATTGTTGGGGAATGCGAAACTCGGTTCCCTGCTGCAAGAACAAATTATTAATCAAATCGATACAAAGTTCGAGAAAAGCACTCTTGCAGAACTAGAGACTTTTATCGATAATTTAGAAGTCGATACGTCGCCACTTCAGTTAAATTTTAGTGATGTAAGTGTTGAGTTGGTTCCCGTAGAGGCCACAGCAAATAATCAGGATGATTACGAACTGCTGTTTGATTTTACGGTTAACGCGCAATTAAGCGATCGCTTCAAATTAGACTTAGGGAAAAATGCCGATTTATATGGCATTGACCTGGGTGGAGATGCAGTGGCCGACCTGTTACTGAATACGGGGGTAAATCTGGATCTATCCTTCGGAAGTGCCGCAACCATCACCGAAGGGAATTTTGGCGGTCCAACGAGCTTAAGAGATACAAAAATTACCCTAGATTCCGATAACTTTTTCATTCGACAAGCAGACTTGCAAGCTACGGCAAGTATTGATGAGTCAAACCTGAATTTCGATTTTCAAGTTGGATTTTTGGATGTGCGCGCGGAGAATGGTAGCTTTGCCCTCGATGCGAATATAAGTGCCAATCTGCTCGATCCGAGTAATAGTGATGGACTGAATCGGATTACCCTATCGGAATTGAATAATATCGCCGATGAAGATTTAACCACCGTCAACGCGACGGGGAATTTGGACATCCTGTTACCTGTGAAAGTGAATGGGATTGATGGGATTGCCGGTGACTTTTTTGATGTGAATGGGGCGACAATTGCTCTTAATACCGATGTGGGGCAATTTTTTGGCAATGGGAATGTAACGGATTCCGACATCGATCCGCGCATGAGTCTGCCGGTTTCGGTGAGTGCGGCATTTGAAGAGGCTTTCACCCCATTTAATAATATCGGTTCGGCTGATATTGTCGGGATGTTGCGAAGAATTGGCAACCAGTTTGACAAGGTGGAAGCGGCGGATGCGTTCAATATTCCGATGCCGTTTGCGGAGAATAAAACCCTGGGAGATATGTTAGGGTTGGCGGATGGAATGGAACGCAATCTCATCAATCGCTTACTGAATGAAAAAAACGAGTTTACCTTTGATAGCGTTCAAAAGTTAGCGGTAAAACTGGCAGAAAATTTACCCTTAGATATTCAAGAGATTGGGGCAAGTTTTGACAAAGAAACGCAAGAATTGCGGTTTAAGTTGAATATTGATTCGCAATTATTGGAACTTGACGATAAATCGGAGATAGTTCCAGTTTCCTCGAACGATGTGCCAATCGACTTCGATTTAGAGTTGGGTGAGTTGGGCGGTTTTGAGACAGATGCAGAAGTGAAGCTGACGCCGGATTTCGGGGTAGAATTCACCTTTGGGATTGACTTAAGCGGGGAATCCGATGAAATTGCGATCGCTGCAGAAATTGCCCCAGATGCGAACAACGGGCAACTGACTGAGGATGTCAGTTTTAGGGTAAAAATTGGTGAAAATGCGCCGATCGCACTGGCGATGGCTGCCAGTGACACCGCAGATAATAATAGTGTGACGGACTTGATTTCCGATATTGAAGCAGCGATCGCAGCAGCGGGAATCAGCGACAGCCTGAACGTCAAAGCGATGTCTGAGGGGAAAGGGTTATTTTTAACCACAACAGAGCCATTTTTGCAAGTTTTCAATGTTAGCGAAACGGCAAAAGCGTTAGGATTTTTCGAGAATCAAACTGCCGCACAGTTGGCGATGGTGGGTCTTGATGAATTGGCGATCGCAACAGTAAATTCACCACCGGCCAATGGAAAACCGGGGGGCGAAGTGGCGTTTAACTTAGAGTTAGTTATTAGCAGCGACGACAGCGAAACTAGCGACAGCGAAACTAGCGACAGCAACACTAGCGACGGCAACACTAGCGACAGCAACACTAGCAAACTCGAAACCGTTAAAGTTAATCTGTTGGCAACCAAAACTGATGCTAACTCAAGCAATACTTCAGATAATCAAAATATTTACGATTTGGTTGAGGATCTGAATTCAGCATTGACTGCAGCGAAACTGTCCGACGATCGCAGTCTTGGCAACATCGTATTTGCAACTGTGGTTGAGGATAAGATTGTCTTGAAAACCACTGAACCCAATGTGGAATCGTTGAAAATTGTCGATGCGGATGCGGAGTCAGGTTTAGATGCGACAGTTTTAGGGTTTAGTTTAGACGCAGTAACAGATGAGTTTGGACTGCCTAAAAATGGCGTACTTTCTGGCGACGCGGTATTTACTGTCAAATGGGACGATCGCACGCCAGTGACGGTGACGGTTGCAGCAGATGCCAGTAATGCCAACGCTGTCGATCCGATCGCTGCCTTGATTGAGGATATTAATACCGCGTTGGGAAATAGCGGTATAGGAGAAGATATTGTTGCGGGACGTAACGGCGATCGCTTGATTTTAGCGGTGGAGGGTACGGCGAAAAAATTAGAAATTAATCCTATCAGTGATGCGGCGATCGCCCTGGGAATTCAAGAGAATTTCGTCACCCAAACTCGTCCCTCGGTGGATGTCTTTATCGAAGACGCTAAAATCGATGGCAGTTTGAATTTATTGGCGGATAAGATTGCAGGGTCGGCAGAATATGGGTTTGTGGGTATCGATATTAATGGCAGTGGAGAAAACGATGGAATTAACGATGCCGATGTCACCGCTAGTGTGAACGTTGCGATCGCAAATAGTGAAGGCAATACCAAATTTGTCCTCGGCGATCCGCGGGTTAGCATTACCGATTTAATTCAAGTTTCTGGAATCGATTGGTCGGGTCAGGTGATGTTGCGCGATATTGACGTACAAAGCGGCGTTCCCGGACTGACTGCCAGCGATTTGGAAATTCCGATTAACATTTCTAACACTACGGATTCCAATCTGCCAAGTATTGACCACGATTTTAGCAATTTAAGCGAATTGCTAGATTTCCAAGAATTTGACTTTGCCCAAGTGGTAGAGGTGCTCCAAGAGGTGGCGACATTTTTAAGCGATCGCTTTGAATCGTTACCTGCGATGCAGAACGATTTACCCTTGGTGGGGGTTAGGGTGGCCGACTTGCTGACCTTTACCGATAAATTTGCGGAAGTAGTCAGCGAATTTGAACAAAATCCGGCGGGAATCGTTCAGGATCTTAACAATCGCTTAGTGGAAGCATTGGGATTGCCGCAGGGTAGCGATTTGGTTTCGATTCAATACGATGCAGCAACCTCTTTGTTTAATATCGATCTGAATTTATTCGAGACCTTTAGCGATTCATTAGGGGTAGATTTAGATTTAGGTGCGATCGCCGATATTCCTAACGTGCAATTACAAGGCGCAGCAGGATTGCAGGCGTCAGGTGGCGCAACGGCGAAATTAAGCATCGGCATTGATTTATCCAATCCGACAAATCCCCTACCATTTTTGAACTTAGAGAAGACCGATTTATCGGTAGAATTAGCGGCGCGAGGGAACAATTTATCCTTTGTGGGGGCGTTAGGGCCTGTAGGCGTATTTGTGAACGATGGCGTCGCGGCGATGGATGGCGATGGGAATGCGGCAACAACGGATGATTTTGCAGAATTGGCGATCGCATTAACCGATCCGACTCCTGGCGACAATCGGATTCTATTTGATGAATTCGATCGCCTTGATGCCACGATCGCAATGACAGGTGGTGTGGATGCAACATTGCCCATTTTCTTCCCCAGCGAGTCCAACTTTATCGGCGATCTGGGTTTCTCCGTTGCCGACTTGTCTGGTTTCCTCACCGATCCGACAAACCCGGCGAATTTTAATCTGGAAGTTCCCGATTTGTCGGCGATGCTGGACAATGCAGATTTGAGCTTATTGAACAATTTGCATCTGGCAATAGAAGGGATTGACTCCTTCTTCGGGGGACTGCAAACCCTGCTGGAAACCGAGGTTTTTGATGCCGATTTACCCTTGATTGGGGATAAGTTAGGCGATGCGGCAACCTTTATCGAAGATATTCGCAGTAACCTTTATAATGGACTGCGCGATCGCGTGGATAATTCCATTGCCAAAACCCCGGAACTGATTCAAGAGAGTTTATTTGAAATTCTCGGAACCGACGGACTGAATCTGTTGCAAGATGGAGATGGATCGGGGGCGATCGACCGCAACGATATCGCGATATCCGGCGATCCAAATGCCGATAATTTCCTGCAATGGGATATGACCCTCGGCAGTAACTTCACAGTGGATGAAGAAATTGCCTTGGATTTGGGATTGCCTGCTTTGGGTTTAGAAATCGATGGCGGGGTGAATTTAGATCTGGGATGGGAACTGGATTTCGGATTTGGATTGAACCGCGAAGAAGGGTTCTATTTCGCCCTCTCCGATGATGCAGAAAATCCGGAAGTGAGGGTAAATTTGAATGCTTCTATCCCCGGTTTGCAAGCAACGGGAAGTCTGGGATTCTTGAAACTGAATGTCAGCGATCGGCAGGACAATCCTACCCATTTAAACGCTAACTTTGCTATCGATTTAGTTGAAAAAGGCGCAACGGGTGAAGATGCCACTAAGTTGGGACTGTTTGAAATGGGCAACTTAGGCGTAACTCCTACGTTAACAGGTGGCGCAAAAGTTCACCTCGATCTCCGAGGAAGCGTCTTAGAGAATAATGACAAAAATTCAATTGCTGCAGCATTGCCGAGTATCGTCAGCGAGTTCGATCTGGTGTGGACGTTAGATACTGCGGACTTATCGGGGAATATTGGCAAATTAGAAACCGTTGCCTTTAACAATGTCGGACTTGACCTCGGTTCGTTTATCTCTGATTTCTTAAATCCAATTGTCGGCCAAATCCAAGAGATTACCGAACCGGTCCAACCGATTATTGACGTTCTCACCAATCGCCTGCCGGTGATTTCCGATCTCGCCGGAAAAAATATCACCTTAATCGATTTGGCGGAAGCATTCGGATATGGTGGCAAATTTGGCATGATTGACGATATTGCCAATATCGTGAAGTTAATTAACGATCTGCCCGAAAACCCCGACTCTGCGATCCTTCCCTTTGGCAGTTGGAATGTGCTGGGCAACAATTTCGACCTCTTCAATCCTGGGGGACTGGATGAGGTGAGAAATGCGGAGGATTTGGACGGAGTAACGGGAGTGACGGCGGAGATTGGTTCAGTCATTTCATCCGAAAATGCCACGGCATCTGCTTCCCCAACCGAATTTATTGATGAGTTAAAAGCAGGAAAGTATGGCGGTTTAGATTTTCCGATTTTCACCGATCCGTCCCAAGTATTCCAATTGCTGATAGGCCAACCGGCGAATCTATTAACCTACGATATGGAACCGATGGAGTTTGAGTTTGAATACGGTGCGTTTTTCTCCATTCTCGGCCCATTAGGTGCAGAAATCATAGGAACGATTGGCGCGGGTATCGATTTAGGGTTCGGATTTGATACTTATGGCGGACAACGATTCGCTGAGGGGAACTATCAATATCCGATCGATATCTTGCGAGGATTTTATGTCAGAGATCGCCTTAATGCTGATGCGACAGGGCCAGAAGTTCCGGAATTAAACCTATATGGCAGTTTAGTGGGGGCAGGCGTTCTCCATGCGGGTATCGCTAAAGGCGGTGTCGGTGGTGGCGTGTTCGCCAATATCGATTTCGATCTCAACGATCCGAATAGCGATGGAAAAGTGCGGATTGAAGAAATCCTAAATAACATTTATCTGGGAAGTCAGGACTTCAGTCCATCAAATAATCCGATAACCTCAGTGTTTGATGTTAGCGGATCGGTAGAGGCCAAGTTAAAGTGGTTTGTTGAAGCATTGAGTTGGAAAGCAGAGGGACAAATTGGCCCCTCGTTACCCCTGCTTAATTTTAACTACAGTATGCCTCGTCCGCCCGTGTTGGCAAGCGAACTCGGCGGTGGGGTATTGCGGTTGAATATGGGGGATTATGCAGGCGATCGCTTGCATGAAAATACCACTGACGGTGACGAACACTTTACTATTACCCAAAATGGCAATAGTATTACTGTGTCCGCATTAGGTCAAACCCAAACTTATAAGGATGTATCGAGTATTGTCGCATTAGGCGGTAGCGGAAACGATACCATTATTTTCGAGAACGTGACGATCGCTGCGGAAATCGATGGTGGATTTGGCGACGATCGCATAGACTGGGGCGGCAGTAGCGGAAATGCGACGATTATCGGCGGATCGGGTAGCGATACCTTATCTGGTGGTAGTGGGGATGATGCCTTAAGCGGAGAGAAAGGCATCGATCGCATCTTTGGTGGCGGCGGTAACGATAATATTGCAGGCGGGACGGAAGCGGATATCCTCAGTGGCGATAGCGGAAACGATACCATCGCCGGTGGGGAAGGGGATGACTCGATCGCCGGTGGCGCAAATACGGACTATCTCGATGGGGGGACAGGCAGCGATCGCATTTGGGGCGATTCGACCTTAGATATTAATGGAACTCTCACTCTCGCCAATCCAGACAGCGCAGATGCCGATATTCTCAGTGGCGGTGAGGACAATGACGAACTGTTTGGCGATAGCGGAAACGATACCATCGGCGGCGGTAGCGGTTCCGATCGCATCGAAGGCAATTCCGGGGAAGACGAGATTTGGGGAGATTCCGACTTTGAGGCGAATGGCGATCGCATCGCACCTTTACCGCGCACAAAGGGACATGATACCCTTTCCGGTAACGAAGGCAGCGATCGCATCTTTGGCGAAGATGGTAACGATCTGATGCGCGGACATGCCGGCAACGATACCCTCGAAGGCAATTTTGGTGCAGATACCCTGTTAGGGGACGAAAATAACGATCGGTTAAACGGCGGCGCAGACAGCGATTTGGCCTTTGGCGGTGCAGATAGCGATCGCGTAGAAGGCGATACCGGCAACGATATCCTATTTGGAGATAAAGGCGTAGTTGCCACCCTGGGCGACAATCCGGAGAACACCGAGGATGATGCGATCGCTGGTGATGGCAATCCCAACCAAGTTCTCGGATTTACTGGTGATAGCGACCCCCTGACGCGGGATATCATGGTGACGCAAATCGACGCCACCGATGGCGATGATACTATTGATAGCGGCGCAGGAGATGACATCGCCTTTGGCGGAACCGGCCACGATCGCATTTTCGGCGATATACTCGCGGAAGAGAGTGGCAGCGAAACCCCCACCGGAGAGGATATTCTGGTAGGCGATGGCGGACGAGTCTCATTGCGCGATCGCCAAGTAACATCCATCCAAACCACCGATCCGGAATATGGCGGCGATGATGCGATCGCGGGCAACAACGGGGATGATATCGTTTTCGGAGGGGCCGGTAACGACGAACTTGCCGGAAATGACGGTAACGATATCGCTTTAGGCGATAATGGCGTAGTAGTCCGCAACGATGGCAGCGATAACGCCAACGATATCTACACCACCGATACCAATACCGGCGGCAACGATCGCATTTCGGGCGATGCAGGTGAGGACATTCTAATTGGCGGCGATTATCACGATGAAATTTCGGGCAATGACGGCGATGATGTGGCAGTGGGAGACCACGCTTACATCCAACGAAATGCCGAAAATACCATCGAACGGATTGCCACCCAATTTGACGATGCCGGCGGAAACGACCAAATCCAAGGAAATACCGGAAATGACAATTTAATCGGCGGAATTGGCAACGATCGCATTTCTGGCAATGACGGCAACGATGTCGCTTTGGGCGATAATGGCCAAATTATTGGCAATGACGGCAGTGGCGAGGCAAACGATATTATTACCAAATCTCCCGAATTTGGCGGAACCGATGAAATTTTCGGCAATGCAGGTGAGGATATTTTGGTAGGCGGGTCCGGGGGCAATGATGCCACTGGAATTGGCGGCGATCGCATTTATGGCAATGACGGCGATGATGTGGCGAAGGGCGATAATGCCCGAATTTTCCGCACCGCACAACACACCATCGAACGCATCGAAACCACATTCCCCCATATTGGCGGTGACGATGTAGTAGAAGGCAATAGCGGCGGCGATGCCCTGTTAGGCGGATTCGGAACCGATACCCTCAATGGTTTGGAAGGAACCGATATCATCTTAGGAGATAACGGCGAATTGGATTATACCCTAGATGCCAATCTCAATAGTCTCAATCGCGTCACCACCACCAATCCCACCCAAGGCGATCGCGACTTAATTGCCGGGGGGAACCAGAACGACTTGCTGTTTGGCGGCACTTTGGGCGATAATATAACCGCCGGAGAAGGAAACGATTTGGTATTCGGCGACCACGGGAAAGTAGAAGGCATTATCCAACTAACCCAGTTGCCCCTGAATCAACCCAATCCACCCTTTACCTTTACCGCCATCGATACCCACGTGGCAGATAAGGGTGGGGATGAATGGATACAGGGAGATGGCGGCGACGATATCATCCTCGGACAACAAGGTAGCGATCGCTTATATGGCGATCGCGGCGACGACGATATCATCGGCGGACATAATGTAGTCGGCGGTGACGACACCAAAGACACCATCGATGGCGGTACCGATAACGATGCGATCGCCGGCGATAATGCCAGCATTTTACGCAGTAGCGACACCCGCAATCCTCGGATGCGCGCCCTCTCTGGCCAGATAATCTACGACGCCGCAGGCAATCCCCAAGTCACATCCGAAGGTCAACCCAATCCCACCAATGCAGCAGAACGGCAAATCGAATTATTCGACCATCACATCGAGACCGAATCCGCACAATACGGCAACGATGCGATCGCCGGAGGCGCAGGTGAGGATGCCATTTTCGGACAACTGGGTAACGATGTCATCCAAGGCGATAGTTCCGTTTCCGAAGCAGTAAGCGCCACCAACCCCTCCGTAGAACGCAACGATGACGGCGACGACTACATCGAAGGCAATGGCGGCGAAGACCTGATTTTCGGCAATTCCGGTCAAGATGATATCATCGGTGGCAGTTCCAGTTTGTTCGGGAACGACACCCCGAACCAGCGCCCGGATGGAGAAGATACCGTCTTCGGAGGTGCGGGAACCGAACTCGATCGCAACCATATGGGAGACGAATCGCCGCAAGGTCACGCCAAAGATGCAGATGCGATCGCCGGTGACAACGCCAATATTTTCCGCCTCGTGGGCACCAATGGCACCTATGGCGGCGACTTCCTCACCTTTACTTACGATAACTACAGTCAATCCCTGCGAATCGTCCCTCGGGCGATCGCAACCTTGGACTATACCCCCGGCGACAGCAACAACGCGATCGGTGGCCACGACCTGATTTATGGTGAAACCAGCGATGATGCCATCTACGGCATGACCGGCAACGATGTGCTGTTCGGAAATGGCCAAGATGACGATATCTTCGGCGGAATGGGATACGATCGCATCTATGGCGGTACCGGCGAAGACGGCATTCTCGGCGATGATGGTCGCATCTTCACCAGTCGCAATGGCGAAACCGAATCCTTATACGGACTCAATACCCCCGATCGCGAAGGCGACATCAGCATCCCCGGTCCGTTCATCGGCGCGATCGTCCACGAAAGCGGACGCCTGAAGAAAGAAGCGCGCTGGATCGCCTTCGACTCTGGCGCAAACGATGTCATCTACGGCGGTTTAGGCGATGACTTCCTGCATGGCGGCGCAGGGGACGATGCCATCTCCGGCGCTGAAGCATTAGCACAATTCTACAATGCCGATCCGGTCACCGATTTCGACCCCTTGGGTTACGACCCCACTACCCGCAAACTGACCGCGTATGACGCCTATAACCCGCGTCAGAAGATTGACGGATTCTTGCTCAATTTTGAAGCAACCGATGCCAATGGCAACAAAATCGACGATGGGAAAGATTATATCTTCGGCGATAACGACCACGATTGGTTAGTGGGCGGAACCCGCAACGATCGCATGTTCGGCGGAATGGGTGACGACCTGTTAGATGCCGATGACAATCGCGATACCAATGGCGGATCGAACGATCGCCCGGACGATCCGGAATATGCCGATGCTGACTTTGCCTTTGGTGGCGGCGGATTGGATGTGCTAATGGCCAATACCGGCGGCGATCGCTTGTTTGATTGGACGGGTGAATTTAACAGTTTCCTCGTCCCATTCAGTCCCTTTGGAAACCCGACAATCGTGCGATCGATTTCGCCTCATGTGGTCAACTTCCTGTTAGATTTAGGTGACAGCAGTGGCGCAGACCAAAACCTCGCCGAACCCAATGGCGAACTCGGTTTAGTCACCCAAAAAGATCCGCAATGGGGCGACCAACATGGTGCCCCACGCGACCCCCAACCGGGCAACTTACCCGGCGTCCAACGCGATACCCAAGGTGCCCCGGAAGGTAGCAACAGCAACACTTCTAATGGCAATGGCAATTCCAACGCCAGTGGCAATTCCAACCGACCGCCACAGGCAACAAATCGCGATCGCAATCCCGGCAATTCTACCCCGATTTCTGAAGGCGCAGTACCGCCAAATGCCTCGGAAAATGCCAATGCGATCGCACGCGGTGAAACCAATCCCAATAGCAATAATAATGGCAATGCTAACTCGAACCAAACTGCTGCCAATAATCCCAATAGCAATAATAACGGCAATGCTAACTCGAACCAAACTGCTGCCAATAATGCCAATAGCAATAATAATGGCAATGCTAACTCGAACCAAACTCCTGCCAATAATCCCGATAGCAATACCACCGATAGCGACTCACAAGGAAATGCCCCGACTCCTACAGTAGATGACACCAACAGCGAAGAAATTCCCCCAACCGAGGAGACTTCGGCGAGTGAAGATAGCGAAGCGATTGGCACTTCCCCCGATCCAGTCAGTGACGATAGCGACGAAATTGCCACCCCTGTCACCCCTCCCGCCACCTCACCGGATCCGGTGAGTGAGGATACCGATGAGGAAGTATCCCAAGTGGAGAATTCCAGCGCCGATCTGCCCGAGGATGATAGCGCGCAGAGCAATAATGGGGAAATCATAATGGATGTAGAGGTAAATGACGAACCGATCGCCGATGAAGAGAGCGAAGAAACAGCGATCGGCGAGGAAGCGGAAGATGCGATCGCGCCGAGTGAGGAAACACTGCCCGAAACCGAGGAGGCGATCGCCGAACCCGAAGCGCCAGCAGAAGACCCGGTGGTTGACGATGGGAACTCGGCGGCGGAAACTCCCTCCTCCAGCACCTCCGAGGAACCCGCAGAGGCGATCGAAGTGCAGCAAACCTATACCAGCAGCGATGCAAACCTGGCGATTCCGGATATGGACAACTTGCGATCGACCCTGGATATCGGCGATGCAAGCACTATTGTGGACGTCAACCTGCAACTGAGTCTCGCCCACGATCGCACGCAAGATTTGGAAGTCTTCCTCGAACATCCCCAGGGAACCCGCGTGCAACTGTTTAGCAATCTGGGCAATAAAACCCTCACCGACATTACCTTAGATGATGAGGGAGAATTGCCCATCGCAGCTGCAGGCAATCCTAACGTCCAAATCTTCCGCCCCGAAGGCAATCTGAGCGAATTTGAAGGGTTGCCCTTAGGCGGATTGTGGACCCTGGAAATCCGCGACACCCGCAACCAAAAGACTGGCATTCTCAATAGTTGGTCGATGGTGGTTACGCACAAAAATGGCTAAAATAATGCCATTCCTCGTGGAGTGTGCGTAATGAATCGAATTGTGTTAACCACAATGGTATCCCTCGGCGATTTGCATCCCCCGATCGCCGTGGGATTGGGTTTGCGCGATCGGGGGCACGATGCCCTGTTTGCTACACACAAAAAATCTGGTTGTAAAGAATTGTTTCAATTAATAGACCTCGGTTGAAAGTTAGGTTAAAGTAAAAGAACTGGTAAAGTAGGGATTTACCCATGAGCGATCCAACTCCTGAAGGGCAAATTGCTGCCTTACAAGAACAGTTAATCAAACTGAGGAAGCGAGGCGATCGCGCCGAATCTCCCCAGGATAATCGTTCGGTGGAATGCGAAATCCTGGGAAACTTGGGAATTGCCTATTATCGGGGGCAACAATGGTACGAAGCAGTCGCTACCCTGACGGAATATCTGAATTTGGCGCAGGAACTGGGGAATCAATGGCATCAAGCGGTGGCGCAATATTATCTGGGGTTTACTCAAGAATTCTTAGGTGAGGATTGGCTGGCCGTTCAGGCTTTTTGTCAAGCATATTGGTTATGGCGATTGTTTAATCAAGATGATTTTTGTTCTCAGGTTTGGCAGCAGGTTAATCAAGCGCTTGACCGATATGTGAATGCTAAACATTTTGATAAGTTAAATGGGATTTTGGCGTGGCAGCTTCAAGTGGCGGATGCTTGGAAAGATGCGGGTTTAAAAGGGGAAATTTTAGGCAATATAGGCAGAATTCAATATAATAATCAGGCGTTCCAAGAGGCGGTTATTTCTTATTCGCAAATGCTGGAAATTGCCGAGGCTTTGCAAGACGATTGCCGCAAAAGTTTTGCTTTAGCTTGGTTGGGCTGTAGTTATCGGGAATTGGGAGATTTAGCGAAAGCATTAGAGTATTTCGATCGCCGTTTGGTGGTGGCGCAAGAGTTGGGCGATCGCGCTGCCCAAAAAGAAACCTTAGGTTGGTTAATTGATATTTCTAAACGGTCGGAAAAATTCGATCGCACCTTTGAATATTATCAAGTTCAGTTAGGTTTATTCCGGGAACTCAAAGAGCTAGTGTCGGAATACACTTGTCTTTATGATTCAGCAAGTTTGCAGTTTGATATCCAGCAATATCAGGATGCTTTATCTGGGTTTGAAGCTGCTTTACAGATAGCGGAATCCTTGGATGAGGATACTGGAAAAATTTATAAAATTGCCAATTCTCGGTATATGTTGGGGCGATG
>NZ_JAYFEQ010000599.1:0-227 GCF_055795085.1 Phormidium sp. CCY1219
TTTGGATAGGTGACAAGGTTCAATCCGGGCTTTCTATAGTTAGGAAGTTTCGGTTTCTGCGTCACCGTCCCTTGAGTGATTCCTCTTAGTAGCCCAAAAAATGACTTAAACGATTCAGCAACGGTGGTTAGACACTGCTGGGCCGATTGAGAGTACATTGCTTGAAAATGACGATTAGAAGCCATGAGGCGATGCAAGTCAAACTTCCCCGGGATTTTACCCGTTTT
>NZ_JAYFEQ010000600.1:0-201 GCF_055795085.1 Phormidium sp. CCY1219
ATAAGTGTAAGCGCAAGTCCTAGTTGGGATGAGATTGAGTCAGAAGCTTTCTGCCTACCTGTAATGGGTATGGATAAGCTGACGGACTCAGGCCAACCAAATTGTAAAGTGAACAGTAGCAGTTAAAATGGCAATAGCGAGAGACAAGACTACGAACAATGCATGGAATACCATCAATTGGGCAAAAGTCCAACGACGGGT
>NZ_JAYFEQ010000601.1:0-14253 GCF_055795085.1 Phormidium sp. CCY1219
TTCCTCGGCGGCGGGTTCTTCCTCGGCGGCGGGTTCTTCCTCGGCGGCGGGTTCTTCCTCGGCGGCGGGTTCTTCCTGATTGCTGGGAGTGCGGTTGAGGGCGACTCCCAAGGTGAGAGGACCGGCCCGATCGCTTTCCGGATTAAATTCCAACTCTGCATTTTCGGGGGTGGATTCCGCCCAACTTTGCTCGCTGGTGAGTAATAACGGGGTGCTTTCGATGCCTTCTACCGCTTGAGTTTGAATGGGGCGGGCCAAGGGATAGAAGGAGTAGCCGCCGCGAAAGTCCTCGACAATTGGGTGATCGCCATAGTTGGTGACTAATGGAGTTGCCGGACCTAAGCCGAGTAATCCGCCACTTCCGGAAGAATCGATCGCGATACTGTCGTCCAATTGAAGGCCCCATGCTTCCAGGAGGGGATCCAAACCGGGATTGGTATCCGGATCGAGCATCAGCAACAGACTTCCGCCGCGATCGAGGTAGTCTTGCAAAGCGGTGACTTCCGCTTCAAACAGGGGTTGTTGCGGACCTGCTACCACCACCACCGAGGCATCTTCCGGTACACCGGCACCCCGGGCCAAGTTTAGGGGTTCGGTGGTGAAGTTGGTTTCGTTTAAGGTGGCGATCGCTTGGGAAATCGCCCCGCGACCTTCTTCCAAAGGACGTTCCCCGTGACCTTGGAGAAAATAGACTTGATAGGTGCGATCGCTGGTAAACTGCTCCAAACTGCTGGTGAGTTTGGCTTCCGAAAGTCCCGCCCCTTGATTCGCTCCTTGGACGAATTGGCGACGTTCTGCATCGGCACTTGCCAAATAGACTTCTCCAAAGCTTTTGACTTCAAACTGTTGCGCCAGGGCGGGTTGTTTTTGCGGGTCTACATATTCAAAATCGAACAGATGGGGTGCTTGGCGGCGATAGTTTTTCAGTAATTCCACATCGGCGGGATTGCGGGTGCGATCGAACACCACCACCTTCACCGGTTTGGGCAAATTCCGCACTAACTGCTGAGTTTGCGGGGCGAGGCTAAAGCGTTGATTTTCCGTGAGGTCGAGGGGGTCGGTGTAGGTGACGGCGAGAAAATTAATCGCCGCCAAAATCGCGATCGCCGAGAGAGTGGCGATCGCCGCATTGGTTCCCGCTTCGGCGGAACGGGGGTTGAAAACTCCCTCCTGGGTAGCGATCGTCCACAGAAGCCACAACCCGACGATCGCAACCCCGGCACTCGTCACGCCAATCGAAATCGGATCCCACCCCGACAAGAACCCCGCCACGAAACCGGCGATCGTCAGGGCAAGGCCAAACCATATACCATAATTGAACAATTTTTTCAAGGTTTTTGGCGTTTTTTCTTCCAGGCTTTTCATCTGCAAATAGAAGCGATAAGAGAATGCACGATTAAGAATTCACGGCGGGGGAGGGGATTGTTCTTCCCGACTCCTCCCCCATTCTGAATTTCTAACTCCGTTGGAAGCGCAAAGCATCAATCGACTGGGCGGTGAGAAAGATGCCTAAAACCACATAACTGGCAAATAAAATCAAACTGCTCGGATCCAGTTGTCCCCGAATCAGAGTGCTGTAATGTTTCAGTAACGATAAATGCTCCAAAGCATCGCCGAGAACCCCGCCCACATTATTGGCCACCACATCGATAATCCAGAGAAATAATACCAAAGAAAACGTCAAAACTGCCGATAAAATCGTGCTATCGGTTAAAGAAGAAACGAACATGCCCAGAGACAGCACGGCGGCCCCGAGCAAGATCAATCCCAAATGTCCGAGCAAGGGCACGGTAAGCGGTAGGGGAGGATTGGAAGCAGTTAACGCAATGGCTTCTAACGCCAATAACGGCAACACCATCGCGATAAAAAACGTGACCACTCCCAACAATTTCCCCGTAGCCACTGCCCAGTTCGTAATCGGCGAAGTGGCCAGCAATTCCAACGTGCCGCGCTTGCGTTCTTCGGCATACAATCCCATCGACAAAATCGGCAACACAAATAAAGACAGATTGCCCATGATTGCCAAAAAATTTTGCAGGAATTGATAGGCAACATCGATAGCGGGAATGGGGATATTCATTTGTTGTCCTTGCACATCCATCATGGCCACTTGTTGAATGATGCCCTCAGGGCCGAGGAGCATCGCCACCAAGAAAATGCCAGCAATCAGCCAAAAAACGCCAGCGATCGCATACGCCAGTGGCGATACAAAATAACTCTGTAATTCCTTGCGGTAGATGGCCATCACATTGGCGAAAATAATGCCCATTTATTCGTCTCCTTCAGCAGTGTGTGCCCGATCGTCTTCCGAGATTTCTTCTGCCTCTAATACGGGTTCTGGGGTAGAGTGTAACTCAGCGCCCTCTGAGTCCCAGGCCACCTCCTGTGTGGGTAACGCCGGGTGATGTTCTTCCGTGGTTAGTTGCAAGAACAGATCCTCGAGATTTGCCCGAGTTCGCCGCATTTCGTGCAAAGAAAACCCGGTGGAGACAAAAGCGCCGACAATATCCGGTCCGGGTTCCGTTCCCGGTTCGGCGATCGCGCGGATCTTATATCGATGAGACGGAAGCTTGTCATCGCGCAGCAATTCCACCGATCGCAAATTGGGCAAAGCGGATAACGCCGCGATTAACGGATCCGTATCCGGTTGTTCGTCCCGCGCCCCTTCCAATTCATAAGCGGATCCGCCGGTGAGTTGACTCGTCAAATCCTCCGGGGAACCGGTCGCCACCACTTGACCGCCATTAATAATCGCCACCCGAGTACAGGTCATGCTCACCTCGGGCAAAATATGGGTGGACAAAATAATGGTATGGTCTCCGGCGAGACGCTTGATTAAATTCCGCACGTCGATAATTTGGCGCGGATCGAGACCCACGGTGGGTTCATCTAAAATAATCACCGGCGGATCGTGGACCAGGGCTTGGGCCAGGCCCACCCGCTGACGAAACCCCTTCGAGAGTTTGCGAATCAAGACATGGCGTTTTTCCTTCAGATTGCACCGTTCGATCGCCCGATCCACTTGTGCGGCGCGATCGCCCGGACTGACCAGCTTCAAACGCGCCACGAAATGCAAGAATCCCTCCACGGTCATCTCCGGATAAAGCGGGGGCGTCTCGGGTAAATAGCCGATTCGCTGTCGTACTGCGAGGGAATTTTCATGCACCTCATAGCCGGCAATCTTCGCCGTCCCGCGATTCGCGGGGAGGTATCCGGCTAAAATTCGCATGGTGGTAGTTTTCCCCGCCCCATTTGGCCCCAAAAACCCGAGAATTTCCCCGGGTTCTACCGTAAAGGTGACATCTTCAATTGCTGGGGTCGAACCATAGGTTTTGCTCAAATGCTCCACTTCAATCATGCTGCTTTCACCCCACGAAAACGGTTCGCATCTTATTCAGGATACCCCCTTCTGGTGACAATCGGATGAGTGTCACCACTGTTCATCTGCCTAGAATTGAATGCCTAGAGAGTAACGCAGTGCATCTTTCACGCGCAACAGCGATCGCAAATTTTGTGCCAATTTCACTTGTGACCGTTTGCCTCCCAAACCCCCCGATTCTAGCACGTAGAGTGTAAACAAATGCGGCAAATGAGGATGTTTAAAAAACAAAGCTCGCGATCGCGCATTTTGGCAACAGGTGGGGAGCGGTTTTATCGGGTACTTCTATCGCCATCACATCTACCACCCTTCATCCAATGCCTTGGCAATCCAAAAAACATCCTCTCAAATCGCCGCTTTGAATTCTAGCAAACCTTCAAACACACTTCAATTATGGCTACACTTTACGTCAATCCAACCAGTGGTGACAATTCTGCTGCCGGTAGCCAGACGGCTCCCTTAAAAACCCTGACCGAAGCACTGAAAAAAGCAACATCCGGCACCACCATCAAACTTTCTGCCGGCAATTATAACGCAGGTTCGGGCGAGCAGTTTCCCCTGGTTATCCCAGCAGGCGTCAAACTTGTTGGTGACGAAGCCAGCAAAGGCGAAAAAATCGCGATCGAAGGCGGCGGAAAGAAAATTATTCCCGTATGGGCCGGCCAAAACATGACCGTCTATATGGAAGAAGGTTCCGAACTGCGCGGCGTCACCGTCACCAACCGCCAAGTGGGCGGCACCGGCGTGTGGATCGATTCAACCACCGCCACGATCGCCAACAGCACCCTGGCCAATTCGGCCCGCGAAGGCATCTTCGCCAGCGGTAGCGCCAAACCGATGATTGTGAATAACGTCTTCTTCCAAAACGCCGGTAATGGTGTCTCCTTTGTGGCCACAGCGAAAGGCGAAATCCGGGGCAATGTCTTTCAAAAAACCGGCTATGCCCTCAACCTGGGCAAGCAATCCGCACCCTTGGCGATCGAAAACAAAATCTTCGAGAACCGCTCTGGCGTCGTGATTACCGAGGAAGCGCGACCGGTACTTCGCAAAAATATCATCGAAAAAAATGAGTCCGATGGCATTGTGGTGACGCAAAACGCCCTCCCGGATATGGGCAGCAGCGAAGATCCGGCAGAAAATATCGTGCGCGACAACGGTCGGTACGACCTGCAAAATGCCAGTTCCAAGAAAATTATCAGTGTGGGAAATGAACTGTCCCCCACGAAGGTGAAAGGGGAAGTGGAGTTTCTCACCAGTGAGGTTCCCACTCCGACGCCGGACGAAACGCCGGACGAAACGCCGGACGAAACTCCGGACGAAACGCCGGACGAAACTCCGGACGAAACTCCGGAACAGCCCACCGAACTCACTGACGTGGCGGATCACTGGGGTGCTTCCTTTATTAACGCAATGGTGGATAAAGGATTCATCAGCGGTTTCCCCGATGGTACGTTTAAGCCGGATGATTCCCTGACTCGCGCTCAATATGCGGCGATTATTGCCAAAGCGTTCGACAAGGCGTATGTGCGCGAAGCCACTGAGTTTTCCGATGTGGCGGCAGATTTCTGGGCCACGGATGCGATTATCAAGGCGAACCGCATGGGCTTTATTGCCGGCTTCCCCGATGGTACCTTCCGTCCTAACGATAAACTAACCCGCGTGCAGGCGTTGGTGTCCTTGGTGAATGGGCTGCAACTGAGTGGCGGCGATGTGGCAAGTTTAGGGTATTACAGCGATCGCGCCCAAATCCCGAGCTATGCCACCGATGAAGTGGCTACCGCTACGCAACAAGGTATGGTGGTCAACTATCCGAACCTGGACGAACTCAACCCGATGCGCGAGATCAGCCGCGCTGAAGTGGCAGGGTCGATCTATCAAGCCTTGGTGGCGATGGGAGAGGCGATCGCTGTGGATTCCCCCAACATTGTGGTCGCGGAAGACACTTCTAACTCCCCCTTCAGCGACTTGGCCGGTCACTGGGCCGAGAAATTCGTGGTTTCGCTATACAATGAAGGGCTGATTAGCGGTCATCCCGATGGCACCTTTAAGCCGGATGCTAACATGACTCGCGCCGAGTACGCCGCTTTACTGACGAAAGCGTTCAACCCAGAAGCCACACGCGAAGCGGCAACCTTCAGCGACTTGCCAGAAGATTTCTGGGGCTATGTGGCGGTGCAAACGGCATACAAGGGCGGGTTTGTTTCCGGTTATCCCGACAATACCTTTAAGCCGAACGAGAATATCCAGCGCGCTCAGGTTCTGGTTTCTCTGGTGAACGGACTCGGCTTGTCCGGTGGCGATGCCACCGACTTGGCCCGGTTTACCGATAGTGCGACCATTCCCGAGTATGCCAAGGATGAAGTGGCCACCGCAACCAGCAAGAGCTTGATCGTCAGCTATCCGCAGAAAGAAAATCTCGAACCCACTCGCGAAGCCACCCGCGCCGAAGTTGCCGCGATGGTGTATCAGGCTTTGGTGGATGCCGAACGAATGGCCGCGATCGATTCGGATTATATTGTGTTGGCGTAATCTCTAGGCAATAGGGTGGTGGTTTTTCACCCTAGTGGTCCCAAAATTGGGGGTGGGCGATCGCCACTCCCTTTTTTTGTCTTTTTTCTCGCACCAGCCCTGCGCTATCCCCTGGTAAGCGTTGTCACCTTCTGGCAAATTCGGTGGCGATCGCCTTCCCTTCAGGTCAAGTTTAACAGCGTCGATCGTGCTGCCGTTTGAGCGCCCCAGTCCCCACCGCGAAAAAAGCTAAGGAAGCGATCGCAGAAGGTTCGGGTACCTTGCGCGGCGTCTCCCTTTCCTCTGCCTTCGAGAACCCTGGGGGAATGACGTTCGCATTTATCGTCGGCTCTTGAGGGGTGGTTCTTTCTCCCTCTGATGTCTCACCGGACTCGGTTTTCTCCTCAGTATCGTTATTTTCTACCTTGGCAACCACCGGGTTGAACTCCAGTTCCTCAACTGGGTCTTGATTTTTCCTATCCTCTGTAGTTTTATCTGTAGTAGCGGGTTGCTCTGGTTCCGGGTTTTCTGTGGCTTTCTCTGTAGGAGCGGGTGCCTCGGTTTCCATCTCTTCGTCTAACCCAGGCAATCCTAACGCTTCCACGATCGCCTGGTTCACGATCCGTTCTCCATCTTCGGTTTTATCCATTACACCGAATCCGCCGGTATAATCCCACATTGCCCATCCAATATCGTATTTTTCCAGGGCCGAGCGCGTATCGCCGATCCAGCGAGCGCGGTCTTCAGGGTCGATAAAATTACGATATACCCCAAATTCATTGGCAGTCAGCCGCACGTCGTGTTTCGTTGCCCAATCGGCAGCTTTGGCAATTCGCGCGTCAATTATCTGTGCGTCCCACTCGCCATCGCAATACCGTTGCGCTCGTTCCAAGGCGTTGCCCTCGCTGAGGCTGTCGATTACTGCGTCGCACTCGGCGCGATTGAAAGGATAGGGTAAATTGGCGATCTCGGCAAATTCATCATCGATCCAATCCGCTCCCTGATGGGTGACGCTCATGGGTTCGTAGAAGTGAAAGTTATACACCACATTCGGATCTTCTACGGGAGTCAGGGTTTCTAAACTATCAATTCCGCTCCAATCATAGGTGGTAGCAATCAAGGTATGATTGGGCGCGCCGGCTCGCATTTCCTCGAGCATTTGCTTCTGTACCCAATCCCAGCGTTTCACGGGATCTACATCTTCTGGCGCAAAAAAGTTGAAGGATGGCTCGTTGAGTCCTTCCAGAAACAACTTATTCGGATCCCGGGGACTGAGGTGTTCGGCGAGTGCCCCCGCAAATTGGGTATAGGTATCCACAAAGGCATCATCGTTTACCAGTCGGTCTTTCATGCTGTCTTGCGCTTGCAGATCCACGATCGCGCTGATGTTGCGATCGTGCAACTCATCGAGCGCCCCATCTAAATATTCGAGATATGGGCCATCGAGGGTTTCTGGATTGCTCTCATCTAGGAGCAGTTCTGGATCCACGGGCAGCCGCACGTGTTGGAATCCTAACTCCTCGATGCGATCGAAGTCTTCATCGGTGATGAAGTTTTCCATATGAGTCGGATGATAGTGGTCGTGTTGGGCAAACCAATGGCTGAGGTTAATCCCCCGGGTCAGGGCATTCTTGCGTTTATCCACGAGCTTGAGCCGATCTTGGGAAGGCTGAAGTGCCCTCCCATCGTTCGGCGAGCCTGCCTGTGCCGGGGCGATCCCGGGCAGCATAAACCCAACCAGTGTTAAACCCCATACTGTTTTGATGAATTTCATTTGCATTCCCTGATAACAACTTTTATTTGGCATTAAATTTAGAGATTGAAAGCACTTGTTTGCCTAATTATGTATCCCACGCTCTGTTAGAGATTGCGAGCTAGCCTCTCAGTCTATTTCCCCCTCGATTCACAGTCCGTCCCGAAGCCATAGCTCCGGCAATGTTCCGATTATTCGAGGGTGAGGTGGCTTTCCCACAGGGCAAAGTGAATGGATCTTCTACGGTGTGGGAAATGGTGTAAACAATTACTTTATATCCGTAATTTTGCAGGCAATTGGATTGCCTTTCGTTCACTTTTACATACTTTTGGAAATTTGCCCAGTGTTTTTACGGATTTTCTCGCAACTTTAAATTTTCTTCAAAAAAAATTATCTGATTTTTTATAAATTAATACCAGTAGAAAGAGGACAATCGCATCCATCCCTCTCTCGGTAGAGAAATGCAAAATATTCATCTAATGGTCGATAAAAATGTCTCCTGTGTGACAAGATTCAGCGCCAAGCAGATGGGGGAGTTTTCTGCCGCACTTCCCCCCACGCTGATTTTACTGCCGGGAGCAGCTCCTCCACATCGGGCAGGGGAAAAGCGCTGGGGATGGGCAAACTGCCATCGTCCCTGGAAGCCAAGGCGATCGCTCACGGTATATTTGTGAGGGGTTTGCGGTGGGGGAGAAATTGGCTCTTTTCAAACCATTTGCCAAAATGGGCTGGAAGGTTTTTATCGGGATAAAACTCAAACGATAGGCAGTTAGTCCCGGCTTGTTCTGCCAAATTGGCAACGGTTGATATCGCTGATATTCCTCCTTGCTTAAGTAATAAGACTTGAGGGAAACCTGTCGCCTTTCTCCAGAAGGAAAAACTGATTTGCATCGTACCCCTTAAGGTAGAATATGAAAGGGAAAACCCCGATCCGATCGCCTGTCTCCTGAAGGGCGATCGGCCAGGGAAAGGAGAAATAAAAAGAGCGAACTGTCAACTGGCTGAAGCATGAATCAGTAAAATAGAAATGCGATCGCCCCTCTCGGTGGAAGGGAGAGAGAATGGCGATCGCATTTCTTTGTTTGAAGGGATTGAGTGAGAAAGGTATATAAAATCGGAGAAAAAGCTGGGCGCGCCCAGCTTTTTCTCCCAGAGAATTATACTAACGCCCAGCGAACCAAAGTGCGAACCCCGAAGCCAGTAGCACCTGCACTGTTGTAGCCTTTGTCTTTATCGGTCCAAACCGGTCCGGCAATATCTAAGTGGATCCAAGGAGTATTCTCAACGAATTGCTTGAGGAAGAGGGTCGCCGTAATAGAGCCACCCGCACGAGGACCGGTGTTTTTCATATCCGCGTGCAGAGATTTCAATCCTTCAAAATAAGGTTCTTCCAAAGGCATCCGCCAGAATTTTTCACCGGCTCTTTCCGCAGCTTTCAACAGTTCATCAGCGATCGCATCATCCGGACTCCACAAGCCGGCAATATCATCACCGAGGGCCACCACACAAGCCCCAGTGAGGGTAGCGAGATCCACAATCGCATCCACCCCCAACTTTTCCGTAAATACCAAAGCATCCGCGAGAGTTAAGCGACCTTCAGCATCCGTATTATTCACCTCAATCGTTTTCCCATTAGAAGCCGTCAGGATATCCCCCGGGTGCATTGCATTACCGCCGATCATATTTTCCGTAACGGCGGCGATGAAATGAACCTCCACATCCGGCTTCAATTGGGCGATCGCTTTAGCCGCCCCAAACGCAGTCGCCGATCCGCCCATATCCATCTTCATCGTTTCGATGCCGCTACCCGAGGGTTTCAAATTCAGACCCCCCGAGTCAAACGTCAGACCCTTACCCACGATCGCCAGTTTCCGACGGGGCGTCCCCTGGGGCTTGTAAGTCATATGGATAAACTTCGGCGGCATATTCGACGCTTGCGCCACCCCCAAAAACGCGCCCATCCCGAGTTTTTCGCAATCTTCCTTCTCCAGAATTTCCAATTCCAGACCGTATTGCGAAGCTAACTCCTTCGCCATATCCGCCATCGTTAGGGGCGTCACGCTATTCGCAGGGGCCGCCACCAGTTCCCGGGCCAAATTTACCCCACTACAAAGGAGCTGAGCGCGAGAAATTGCCGCCTCCTGACCCGCCAGACCCAGCAACTCCACTCGTTCGACCCCAGGTCCAGTGTCTTCCGGCTCGGACTTAAAGCGATTATCCTTAAACAAAGCTAACTCAACCCCTTCCACAATCGCCTCTGCCGTAGCATCCGGGGCATCATTGTAAGTAGGTAGGTCAATGGCGAGGATTTTGCACTTTTCCTTCTTCGCCAAGCGGGCGGCGGCGGCAGCAGCCAGTCTGAAAGTCTCGAGTTTCAGCGCCTCGGGTTTACCCAAACCCACCACAATAATTTTGCGGATCGCGCCAGGCCCTACCCGAGTCACCGCACTGCTGCCTTCTTTGCCCTTAAACTCGGCTTCCTCAATCAGTTCCTTCAGGGTGCCGGAGAGCTTTTCATCCAGCTTCGCCAACTCTCCAGAGATTTCCACCGCATCTTCAAACAAACCCACCGCTAGGGCATCGCCAGACCATTCCAAACGGGGCGTATCCGTTCCTTTAAATTCCATTCCTCGTTCTACCTGAATGAGTAACAAATCGCAACACTATCAGTATGGATCGAGATTGACATTCTTCTCAGGTTAGCGGACATCCGCAATCTTTGCATTTCCTCAGTTCCCCCAGCAGCCACCTCCTGCCTCGGGCGATCGCGGGTTATGCTATGGTAATCTGCTATCGGTAAAAGATGGGGGTTTCCATCTCGCTTAAACCGCTTTTTTGCGATCGCCCCTTTGGCCCCCAATCTTTGTGGCGCGATCGCTCGCTTCATTCCCATCCAAACTGCTATACCCTGGATTCTTAGAACGAATTGGAGAATGAGCCTTGGTTTCGGAAGCCTTTGAGCAACCTACCTATCCTTCACCGCAGACTCCTGCCAATTTCCCTGCGGCACAGACCCCCCTGCCTGACGCCAAGCCGGATCCGGTTGTCCGGGATCCCACGGTTTTAGAGCAAATTTTGCGGAAAAAGTTTAAGAGTCTGACCGGTGCCACCGGACAGATTGTCATGCCCTGCATTCCCGAAATGCTCGAGGAACACATACAACTTGCACTCGGGGTTCTCAGCGCGCTGGGCCAAAACCTCACCCCAGAAGAAATTCAGGCTTTGCGGCAAAACTTCGCCAGCAAACTGAGTGCAGGATTTCAAGCGTCTCCCCACGCCCGCTTAATCTTCAAATACGGTCCGCCCTCCCCCACCCAGGGGTTAACCAGTGGACTGCAAGTCAACGCCACGGTGGAGATATCCTCCCTCGAGGAGAAATACAATGGCTGGGTCAAACATCGCACCGGCCCATTGTTTGGCAGCCATGCCGATGCAAAACTGCTCGATGTGGCGGCCACACTGAGGGATCCAGCGCGATCGCCGATTCTGGATGTGGGTGCGGGCACCGGTCGCAATACCTTTCCCTTGGCCAGAAAAGGCCACCCGGTGGATGCAGTAGAACTTACCCCCGTGTTCGCGCAAAAAATGTTTTCCGAGGCACAAACCCATCAGTTGCCCGTCCGGATTATCCAAGGTAATATTCTCAATCCAAAACTGAAATTAACTCCCGGTTCCTATAAACTTGCCGTGGTTTCGGAAGTGATTTCTCATTTCCGCGATCGCGATAGCGTCTCCAAGCTGCTGACAAAACTGAGCAACGCAGTGCAACCGGGCGGATTCCTGTTGTTTAATGCGTTCCTAACCGTAGAAGGGTACCACCCCCCCGAACAAGTGCGCCAAATGGCAGAAGTGGTCTGGAGCTATCTGATGACGCGGGATGAACTCGCCGAAGCAATGGCAGGTTTGCCTTGGGAAATTATCTCCGATGAGTCGGTGTATGAATACGAACGCCTGCATCTGCCTCCCGAGGCATGGCCCCCCACCGCTTGGTTTGCGGGTTGGGCCACGGGACGCAATATTTTTCCTTTCGCCCAAACTCCGCCAGTAGAATTACGCTGGGTACTCTGTCGGCGATCGTAGGACGAAGGAATCTTCGCGGACCTGTTTGAGGGCGATCGCTCTAACTGCGTGGGGCTGTTAGCTCCTCGGACAAATAAACATTAAAAAAACTACAATTAATCTGTTGCTGGTCTGGGACGGGGAAACGTGATGTTTACGAAAAAGCAAAGATCCAATAAAGTTTCTGTAGCTGTGGGAATCGCGCTGTTTGTCATGTTAATCGGTGCTGCAGTGCCGATCAAAACATGGCTCGAATTGGCCGAGCAAACGCCGAAAGTCCTGAAAATAGATGGGCTGATGGCATCCAAGTCGGCAGTGAAGCCTTTGGCACTGCTCAAACCCGAGGAACGAGAAGCCGAACTCAAACGCCTTGCTAAAGGAGACAAAAAACCCGATCGCGTTCAGGCTCGTTATCTGTTAGCTCAGGATTTGCTCGAAGCCGGGAAAGCAGATGAAGCCCTCCAGTGGCTGGAAAACCTGGAAAACGACTATTCTATTCTCGCTCCCTACGTTTTGAAGACAACGGCCCGCGCCTACGAAGTTAAGGGAAATCCCGAGAAAGCTCGCGACACCTGGCAAGCATTGCTCGATGAGTATCCTGACTCCCCCGTGGCGGCGGAAGCGTTATATGCCTTGGGCAAAAGCGAGCCAAAATATTGGGATGAAGCGATCGCTCGTTTTCCCGCTCATCCGCGCAGTGTGGAAATTGCCCAAACTCTCCTGAAAGACAACCCAGACGACTTGGAATTACTCTTGCCGATCGCCAAACATGGCATTTACCTGGAAAATTACCAGTCTTACTTGGAAACCTTGATAGAGAAACATGAATCGCGCCTCACTCAGGAAAACTGGGAAGCGATCGCCTTTGGCTATTGGGAAAAGCAAGAGTACGGCAAAGGTGCTCAAGCCTACGCCCGCGCGCCTTGGACCGCTCAGAGCGCTTACCGTGTGGCCCGGGGACGTCAGGTTTCTGGGGATAAAACAGGAGCGATCGCAGCCTACAAACGTCTCAATTTCGACTTTCCCGATAGCGAACAAACCGGCTTGGGTCTGTTGCGATTGATCCGACTCCTGGAACCGAAAGAAGCGGCTCCCTATATCGAGGAAGTGCTCGAACGCTTTCCCGAACGCGCCCCCGAGGCTCTCTTCGAACGCGCCGAACTCCTCGACGAACTGGGTAGCAAAAGTTCTGCCGAAGAAGCGCGTCAAGCCATCTTGAGTGAGTATAGCGATTCCGAGGCGGCGGCCAAACTACGCTGGAGCTTAGCCCAGCAAAGCGCCACGATTAAGGATTTTGAAGAAGCAAAAAAATGGGCTTTACAACTGCGCGAGGAAAACCCGGATAGCGATTTGGCTGCCGAAGCAGGCTTTTGGGCCGGCCTGTGGGCAAAGCGTCTGGAACAAGACAAACAAGCCCGCGCTGTGTTTGAGGACGTGCTGTACAATGATACCGACTCGTACTATGCTTGGCGCTCGGCGGTCCATCTCGGCTGGGATGTGGGCGACTTTACCTCGGTGCGCGATCTCAACCCGGAAGTGGTGCGACAAACGGAACGAGTTGAAGTTCCTGCCGGTTCGGAACAGTTAAAAGAACTTTACCAACTCGCTCAAGATCAAGATGCCTGGCGTCTGTGGCAAGTGGAATTTACCAATCGCATGGATCCCACAGTGGCCGAACAGTTTACCGATGGTTTGATCCGACTCGGCGTTGGGGATAATCTCGATGCTCTGTTTATGGTCTCGAGTTTGGCATGGCGCGATACCCCGGAAGAACGAGCCGAATATAAGGCGATCGAGCAAAAACCTCATTACTGGGAAGCCCTTTATCCCTTCCCTTATCTCGATCCGATTCTCAAGTGGTCTCGCGCTAATGAACTCAATCCACTCCTCGTGACCGCATTAATTCGCCAAGAGTCCCGTTTTATGCCTAAAATTCGTTCCGTGGTCGGTGCGGTGGGGTTAATGCAGGTGATGCCAGAAACCGGGGAATGGGTCGCGGATAGTATCGGTCTCAAGGAGTACGATCTGGATAATCCAAATGACAATATCAGGCTCGGCAGTTGGTTTCTCAGTTTTACCCACCGACAGTACAAAAATAACTCGATGTTGGCGGTGGCAAGTTACAACGCCGGTCCGGGTAAGGTGGCTGAGTGGGTGGATGAGTTTGGCCTAACGGATCCCGATGAGTTCGTCGAACAGATTCCTTTCCCGGAAACGAAAGGCTACGTGATTAATGTGTTTGAGAACTACTGGAATTATCTGCGACTGTACAATCCAGAAATTCTCAACCGCTTATCTGGTTCTTAGGCGGGTTTAAGGGGTGGCATACTCTGGGGATTGCACCCCCTACGGCTTCAATTCAGGGGCGGTTAGAAACCTTCTCCGTGAAAGAGGAATGAATTGGTAACGAATTAGATACGCAAAACCGAGTTCAAGTGCGCTTGATTTAAACGACTTCAACGTGGTAGGGGAAGCAAATTTAGCTTCTCGGCGGGAAGCCCCGCGCTCTACCCGTGCTTGGTGAGCGTCGGGATGAGAGCCAGGGGAAATGGAG
>NZ_JAYFEQ010000602.1:0-434 GCF_055795085.1 Phormidium sp. CCY1219
CAGTATAACGAGTTATCCATTTGAGAGAAGATTTCCTTGGACACTACTGTTGAGTAGTAGTTGCTCCACCCTCTAATAACCGGATTGAGGTGTCTTATTAGCCCCTCTTGCGGTGCTGCGCTGTGGGAGTCTACTATCTCTTTCAGTTTTTTGTAGTGGGTTTTGATGGCCTTCTTGCTGGGTTTAATGAGGGTTTTGAAACCTAGCGGATTTCCCTTCGTGTCCTTTCCGGTCTTATATTTTCCGACTTGATATTGCCGGATATTAAATCCCAGGAAGTCGAATCCAGGGTTGTCACCCTCTAGAGTGTGGGTGATGTGAGTTTTGGTATCCTTCAGTTCCAACCCTATTCCTTTTAGCCATTCCTGGATGTGGTCGCGACATTTTAGAATTACATCCTTGTTTTCATGCAGGATAACGAAGTCGTCCGCATA